>DAOVEE010000043.1 GCA_030669135.1 Candidatus Bathyarchaeota archaeon
GATTCCAGATTTTCTCTGATTTGTTCAAGAATTTGTAATCCTTTGTCGGTTATATCATATAATATGATTCGTCTCCTTCCTTTCATAATCTCTTCACCGAAGATGAACTGGTTTTCTTCCAGTTCATAAAGAATAGGATAAACTGAACTGGTCTTATATTTCTCTCCAGTAAGGTTCTCCAACTCCTTAGTAACATTATATCCAGACAATTTTTTATTGGTCAAAATCCATAAAATTATGAACCGACTGAAGCCTCGTAAAATAATTTTTACTATTTCATCCTCCGGCATTTCACTCATTTTTTCACTATCCAAGCTTATTCAAGCATACTTGCTTCTCAATATTATTCAATTCACGCATTTAGAAATATTTATAGTGAATACCTCGCTATTAATTAATGAGTATAGTTTGGTAGATATTGAAGGAGCGCTCATCCGCGGATTTGAAAAACCGTTAACATTATGGTTACTGTGTGATGGTCCGAAAACTGGCTACGAGATAATGATCGAATTAACTAGACTCACTGGGAAAACTCTCAACCCTAGCAGCGTATATCCTTTTCTTCACTGGCTAGATGAACAGGAGCTAGCTTTCAGCGAGTGGGTGATAAGTGGAGGACGTAAAATGAGGTACTACTACCTTACAAATAGAGGGAAAGAACTCTATAACAATATACAAGTATTCTTCCAAGGATCATTAAAAACGATGTTTGAACACTTTATCTAAATATAAGCTTACAGTAACAAGGTTAATTGCGATTTTCCCGTCACTTTGGTTGAGAAAAAAGGTAATTTATAATGAGATCTGTAACGCAACACAACTCGTCTAACAGACTTGTTCAAAAAACTTAATTTATAGTAGCAGGGTAACCGGCAAGGGCGTGGGACCCACCCGAACCCATTCCTAACTCGGAAATTAAACCACGCTCCGTTTACGGCACTAGTGATGTCTTCGGCTTCGCGAAACCGTGAAAGCTGGTAACCCACCTTCTAAAACCCAGACCCCATGTAACAAGGAAGAGGCTCCCCGTTAGGGGGAGGGGGGGTAAACGAAAAAAGGCGAACCGATGTCTCTTCCACCGAAAGAAGCCCCAGAAACACCCCTTTTAGATCCAAACATATATAAAAACGTCGTTCACCGAACACAAAAACGCACCCCCCACAAAACGCTGACTCCAAGATACCAGGAAAATCAACCCCGGCCCAAAATTTTTTTCCCCATATTACAAGTAACCTGACACAAACCCCCTAGACACCTTAAATCCGTCAAACCCACAACTAAACCGATACAGATGCACAAACCAAACATAGACAGAAAGAAACTAACGCAAACCCTCAAAGACATGGTAAGCATCGACTCAGTAAACCCCAGCCTCGTCAAAGGCGCCGCCGGGGAGACAGAGATCGCCGACTACCTCCAGGACTGGATGAAGACACTCGGGTTAGAGACCAAGCGGTACGACGTGGAGCCGGGCCGCCCCAACGTCGTCGGCGTCCTAAGAGGCACCGGCGGCGGCAAGACCCTCCTCCTCAACGGCCACACCGACACAGTCGGCGTCGACTACATGACCATCGACCCCTTCAACCCCGTCACAAAGGACGGCAGACTCTACGGCAGAGGAAGCTTCGACATGAAGGGCGGCCTCGCCGCCAGCATGGCCGCCGTCAAAGCCGTCGTCGACGACGGCACCCGGCTCAAGGGAGACGTGATCCTGGCCGCCGTCTGCGACGAGGAGTACGCCAGCATCGGCACAGAGCGCCTCATGAAGGAAACCACCGCCGACGCAGCCATCGTCGGCGAGTTCACGGCAGGCAACATACAGGTAGCCCACAAAGGCTTCGCGTGGATAAACGTAGAGACCCACGGAGTCGCCGCCCACGGCAGCCTCCACCGGATCGGCGTCGACGCCATCGCCAAGATGGGCCACGTCCTCATCGGCCTCGAGGCGCTGGGCCAGCTCCTAGAGGAGACCGAGCACCCCCTCGTCGGCCCAGGCTCAGTCCACGCCAGCATCATAGAAGGAGGCAGCGAGCTAAGCACCTACCCCGACAACTGCAAGCTCCAGCTAGAGAGACGGCTCATTCCTGGCGAGGACAGAGACGACGTCGACGAGGAGATGACCAGCCTCATCAAGTCGCTGGAGGAGGGCGACCCCAAGTTCAACGCCGACTATACCATAACCTTCTACCGGGGCCCCATGGAGATAGACCCCGACGAGGAGATATGCCGCGTACTCAAAGAGGGCTCCGAGAAGCTGCTAGGCAAGACCCCGCGGTACGTCGGCGGCACAGGCTGGATGGACACCCAGATAATCTACAGCAAAGGAATACCCGCCGTCGCCCACGGACCCATTGGGTACGGCGCCCACGCCAAGGAGGAGTGGGTCGACCTAAAGTCCGTCTATGAAACCGCTTTGGTCCACGGGTACTCCATAAAGAAGTTCTGTGGAGCAAACTAGTCGAGATCGCTCAGCCACGCAGCCCTCCTCTCAATATCTAGGAAGGCCACGGTGCATCTGCCTGACACGTAGCCGCAGACCTCGCCAGGGTTCACCACCAGCACACCATTCTCCTCGCCTATGGACGCCCGATGTGTGTGACCCCTCACTATGACGTCGTAGCCGCCACCGTACGCCCTGTCCACGTCCTCCTTCCTGTGACCGTGGAGCAGCGCCACCCGCAGACCACCGGCGTCGACCTCAGCGAAGAACCCCCGGATCTCCGCGCCCACCTCGGCGTAGACCCTCCTCAAAGTGTCACGCTCCGCGCAGTTGTTACCGTAGACGCCGATCAGCGGGGCATCCAGGGGCTCGAAGTGCTTCGCCGTGAACGCCGAGACGTAGTCCCCCGCGTGGAGCACGAGGCCAACACGCTCCTCATTCAGCCGCTTCACCGCCCTGTCTATCATGTGTATGTTATCGTGGGTGTCAGAGACGAGGCCAACGATCAACCCGTATCCGCCTCCAGTAGATTCATGAAACGCAGGTAAGCCTCATCCCAGTCCCCCGTCTCCCCCGGCGAGTAAACCTGCAGCTCCAAGCTCTCCGAGAGCACCTCCCTGGCCTCCGAGACGCCCCTCAGCTCGCCCAAAGACACGAACTGCACCACCGCGTTGCCCAGGGCCGTCGCCTCCACCGGCCCGGCGACGACCTGGGCCCCCGTGGAGTCTGCCGTCATCTGGTTCAGCACCCTGTTCAGCGAGCCGCCGCCGATGACGTGGATCACAGGCGACCTCCCGCCCGTTATCTCCTCCAACTGACAGAAAGCATGCCTGTAGTTGAGGGCTAGGCTCTCATACACGCACCTGATGTACTCGCCAATGGACATGGGAGTCTCCTGCCCCGTCTCGACACAGTAGCGGCCTATCCGCGGAGTCATATCTCCCGGGTCATGGAACACGGGGTCGTTGGGGTCTATCAGCGACCTGAACGGCGGCGCCTTGTCCGCCGCCTCGTAGAGCTCGTCGTAGCCCACCACGGAGCCCTTCATCCGCCACTCCCTCAGGAGCTCCTGCTCGAACCAGAGCCCCGGCAGGTTCCTGAGGAGCCTGAACGTGCCCTCTGCGCCGCCCTCGTTGGTGAAGTTGTTCCTGTAGACGGCGTCGTTTATCACCGGCTCCCCGGCCTCCGTGCCTAGGAGGCTCCAGGTGCCGTTGCTGATGTACGAGAAGTCTTCGCTCTTGGTCGGCACCGCGGCCACGGCGCTCCCCGTGTCGTGGCACGCAGGCGCACAGACCCTCAGGCCCAGGCTCTCGCCGAGGAGCTCCCCCGGTTCCACGATGTCTGGGAAGACGTTCACGGGTATCTTCACCGCCTCGAGGATCTCCTCGTCCCACCGCATCTCATTCGGGTTGAACATCTGGGTCGTCGTCGCGTGGGTGAACTCGGCCCTCCTCTCCCCTGTGAACCAGAAGTTGAAGAGGTCTGGGAGCCCCAGGTACGTGGCGGCCCTCCTCAGCAGCCGGCTCCTCGTCTTAACCAAGCTGGCCAGCTGGTACAGAGTGTTGAGCTCCAGGAACTGGACGCCTGTCCTCTCGAATATCTCCCTTCGGGGCATCCGCTCGAAGACCCACTCCATCAAACCCCTCGTCCGGGGATCCCTGTAATGCACGGGGTCTCCTAGGATGTTCCCTTTTTTATCTAGGAGCCCGTAGTCGACGCCCCAAGAGTCGATGCCGACGCTGGAGGCGCCGCCCCTCGCCCACTCTACGCCCTTGACGACCTCCTGCCAGAGCCGCTTCACGTTCCAGTACAGGAACCTGCCCCTCTTGACAGGGACGTTGGGGAACCTGTGCACCTCCTCCAAGCTGAAGTCGTCGCCGCCGTAGGCGATCACCATTACCCGTCCCTGGGAGGCCCCCAAGTCCACAGCTATGACCTTGGTCATCCCTACCTCATGTCTACGTCTCCACAGATATGGACCTTTACACCCAGCTCGTGGAACATAGCCGCCTTGGCGGCTAACGCCTTGTAGGCTTCGGCCGCCGAGGGAGCGTAGGCGACCTGTATATGGTTTGCCTTGTGCTGTGCCATGAACTGGTCCCGGGTTACACCGTGGAGGACGGCACTCATTATGGGCCACTGCGGCGTGGTGGCTTCCCATCTACGCTGAGTCTCCTCATCGGGTAGATCCACCACTGAACCCTTGCCGATGTCAACGTGGAGGCCGTCGGGTTTCACGTAGACCCTGCTCCAGACGATCTCCCCGGGCTTGCTGTCGCCTTTAAGAGTGCCTCCGCCGAGGGGGAAGTACATGGGTGGCTGTCGTTCGCTGCTGGCTCCCTTGTATCCGCCTTTGAGGTGACTCGGGGGTGCGCTGCCGCTGATGAGGAAGACCCAGACGTACTGGCCTTTGTACCAGTCTCCCCACCTGACGTCGTGGAGCGTGGTAGCCGGATCGAAGCCCATGGCTTTCCAGACTCTGTTGATGATCAACGCGTCCAGGCCCGCGCCCTCGTCGACCTCGTTGAAGTGTGGTAAAGCCTCGCCGGGGTACAGCTCCTCACCAGTATCCTCATGGTAGATGGGGGGTCGGTCTACGTTGTTGAGTAGTCCCTCGGCTAGGTCGCTGGCAGGCGCCATGTCTTTGAGTCCTTGCTGGTACTGGATGCCGATAAGGGCACAACCGAACTCGTGGGCGATCCTGACCGCGCTGATGTACATCTTGCACTGTTCCAGTATCTGCCTGTCCGTAAGCTCTGTCGCCTCGTCTGTGCCTGTGACGAACTTCATGCCTTTCGCGTCTAGCCAGTCACGTACGGCTTGGGCTTCCTCGTCGGTGACTGTGCGTATCTTGGCTACCAAGGCGCTCTGGCTGAGCCGCTCCTTATAGACGCCGAGGGGGTTAAGCAGCTCGTCCTCGATGATGGCGTTGTACATACCCATGCAGCCCTCGTCGAATATCCCCATGACGGCTTTATCGTGCTTCAGCTGCCGTGCCAACGCCACGCCCAGCTTCTTCTCCTTTTTCGGGAGCTTCGCGGGGTCCAAGTCTCGTACGTGGCTAGTGTCGTGAGTTATCTTTCCCTCACGCAGCCACTGTCTGATGCCGTTGAGGAAGAACTCGTCGTCAAAGTTCTCGCTCCAGATGGTGCTGTACTCGGCCCCCATCTTGGTCAGAGAGGCGTTGAGGTTCAGCATCCCCACCAAGCCGGGCCATTGGCCACTCCAGTTAGCGAGCGTCAATATAGGTCCCTCGTGGTCTCTCAGCCCCGCCAGTACGTGGTGGCTGTACTGCCACACCGACTCGGCGACGATGACCCGCGCGTCCTTGGGGATGTTCTTGAACACGTCCATGCCCATCCGCTGGTTCCAGATGAAGCCGTGCCCAAGCTCAGGGTCATAGAGATGGCCACGCATGACATGGTATCCTTCCCGCTCGAAGACCGCCCTGACCTTGTCCTCCACCTCCTTCTGGGCGGGCCAGCACTCCTGGTTCGCGCTTAGCCTCAGGTCACCGCTAGTCACCAAAACGATCTCGTTAGAGGCGAGGGGCTCAGGCTCCTCGACCTCGGGTAGAACATATGAATCCATGTTATGAAAATGGGTGCTGATGGGTGATAAAACTTAGTCTCGTCTCCCGGCGTGGTACAGAATGTCCTTGACGCTGAGGATCTCAAGGGTAGTGGTGAGGCCGGGCGCTATAAGGGTCGAACCAGAGACCACAGATATGACGTCGTTCTCGTGTATATACCCCCCCTCGATGCTCGTCTTCACGGCGCGGATGATCAGCTCGTCTCGGTCGTCAGTCCACGGAACGTTCAGGGGCTCCACACCCCAGTACAGGTGCATCCTCCGGCTCACCCGCGGGTCCTTCGAGACGGCTAAGATCCTTGTCTTCGGCCTATGAGTGCTCACCATGAGCGCGCTGAAGCCACTTCTGGTGACGACTATAATAGCCGACGCCTCGACGGCCTCGACGGCCCGAGCAGCTAAGTCGCCGATGACGTTCGGCAAGAGATCGCCCCTCTTCGATGGCTCTCTATGGGTTATCTGCTCCTGTACCACCCAGCCGATGTTGTTCATGGCGCGCACCGCCTCGACGGGATACTTGCCGATCGCCGTCTCGCCGCTAAGCATGACGGCATCAGCACCATCGAGGAGCGCGTTGGCTACGTCGCTCGCCTCCGCCCTCGTCGCCCTCGGAGTGTGCATCATGGATTCCAGCATCTGGGTCGCCACGATAACCGGTTTCCCCAACCTGTTACAGGCGGCAATGATCTTCTTCTGGAGCAGTGGCACATCCCATGGCGGTATCTCTATACCAAGGTCTCCCCTCGCCACCATTATGCCGTCGCTGGCCTCGATGATCTCCCCTATGTTACGGACCGCGTCGCCGTGCTCGATCTTGCTTATCACCGGTTGGTCGCCTCCGGCGTCGGAGACGGCTTCGCTGACGGCCTTCACGTCCGACGCGTCCCTTACAAAGCTCGCCGCGAACCAGTCGCAGTCCATGTCGACGCCGAACCTTATCCCGGTGAGATCCTTCTCGGTTGGAGGCCTCAAGCTCAGCGACGCCCCCGGCGCGTTAATCCCTTTCCTGCTAGAAACCTCGCCCCCTGAGGCCACCACGGTGTCGAAGCCCTTCATGTCTTGATCTATGCCCGTTATCTCCAGATCGATGATCCCGTCGTTTATGAACAGGTGTCCCCCGACCCTTATCTCCGTGGGGAGCCTGTCGTAGCTGACGCTCATCTCCCGCCTGTTACCAATTTTAGGCTGGATAGTGAAATGGATCTGATCCCCTTCCTCTAAAGTGTAGATCTTATCCAGTTCGCCGAGCCTTATCTTGGGGCCCGGGAGATCGATCATGATGCTGGTGTCACCGATCTCGCGGAGCCTCTCAAATACAGGCCTCTTCTCCGCGGGTGTGCCGTGACTCATGTTTATCCTGGCGACGTCCATCCCGGCTTTCACCATCGCCCTCAGTGTCTCCTCGTCCTCCGAGGCCGGCCCTATTGTGCACACAATCTTGCTGCGTGTGAAAGGAGGAATAGTCATTTCATATATCGGTGGATGCTTGCAGGTTAAAAGCAACTCGCAGCCCGGAAGCCTTCAAATCCTCACACGCCAACTATGTGTAGATCTCGATGTATGATATGACCTCAGTGGCACCCACCGTCTGCAGGGCCCTTGGTGTTAGGCTGCCGTCGTCCGCCGAAGGCTCTCCGATAAGCGAGGCGGAGTCCATATACCGGACCGACAGGCTGGCCGTGGTGGTGATCGACGCCTTCGGCGTCAGCACGTGGGAGAAGGCCAAGGGTAAGACCCCCACCTTCAACAGGCTGAGAGGCGTACACGGCACCGTGATCAGGGCCGTCATGCCGAGCGTAACGCCGGTGAACTTCGCCACCATGCTCACCGGGGCGAGCCCCAGGGCACACCGGATAAGGAACAGAGAGCAGCCCCTGAGGCACGAGACCATCTTCGATGTGATGAGGGAGACGAACATGGTCTCCGCGACGGCCGCAAGAGCAGAGAGCAGCTTGGGTATACTGATCTCACCCCATGCAGATAGACCGGGTATAGCGGGCTCCAACCTCGACTCAGAGGTCACGGAGATCGCTTGCAGGATGATCGATGAGGACGTGAATCTAATGTGGGTGCAGCTCCTGGACGTCGATGACGCCGGCCACGCACATGGGCCCCACAGCCTTGAGAGCAAGGAAGCCGCCGCCAAGGCTGACGCCAACCTCAGGCGAATCCTAGAGGCTGCCCGAGTCAAAGGTTACTCGATCATAGCCTTGGCTGACCATGGGCAGCACCCGTCATCGGACGGCCAGTATAAGGGAGTCCACGGCACCGATATGCCTGATGACCTGAACGTCCCCTTTCTTTGGGCGAGTAACACTGAACTAAGAGAGGCGCTGGGATGAGCCAGTGAAGCCGAGAGCCCTCGTTATACACGGCCCCATAGGGTGCGGGAAGACCCAGAGAGCCCTAGAGCTGGCTGAGAGAGCCAGGCAGAGCGGGTACAGAGTCCTTGGGCTCGTTAGCATCAGAGTCACCGATGGTGGGGAGACGACGGGGTACACGGGCATGGACCTCGCCTCCGGAACAAGGTTCCCGCTGGTCAAGCTTACCTCACTAGTCGAAGGCGGGGACTGGAGGAAGCATGGGGAATGGAAGTACTCGTTCAGTCAGGCTGGCTTCGAAAGAGCCAACGCCATTCTCGAGGACGCCGCGGAGGCTCTGGATGATGAGACCATAGTGGTGGCCGACGAGTACGGCCACATCGAGCTCCAGGGCATGGGCATCCATAGAGGGATAACCAAGGTCGCGGAGGCACTGAAGCGCGGCGGATGCCTGGTGGTCCTGTGTAGGACCGAGAAGGTGGGCGCCGTCGTCGAGATGCTCCCCGAAGAGGCGAGTGTCCTCGTGGTGGAGGCGGATAAACCAGACTTCTGGCGGAGCCTCAGAGATTGGTTTAATTAAAACATAAAACAGAGTTTCCCCACAGTCTCAACAAATAGAAGGGTCCCAGTTGGAATATGATAAAATACTATCCGACGTACTAGGCAGGAAGGACTTCCTCGTCGTCGGCAAGAACGTCGTCAGGACGGACGCGCTGGACAAGGCGCTGGGTAAGGCTAGGTACACGGCCGACTACGTACCGAGGGGCACCACTCTCCTCAAGGTCTACCGGAGCACCGTGCCTCACGCCCTGATAAAGAGCATAGACACATCCAGGGCCTTGGAGGTGCCCGGCGTCGAGACCATATACACCGGCGCCGACGTGACGGGCAACAACCAGATAGGCTACGCGCTACCCGACCAGCCCTTCCTCAACGACGAGAAGGTACACTTCATCGGTGACCCCATCGCCCTGGTCTGCGCCAGAGACGAGTACGCGTTGGAGAAGGCCTCCCAGAAGATTAGCGTCGAGTACGAGGAGCTGCCGGCGATGCTGGACATCGACGCCTCCCTCTCCGAGGACGCGGTCGACATCCACGAGGGCGGGAACATAGCGCTCACCACCAAGATAAGGAAAGGCGACACCGAGAAGGGGTTCAGCGAGGCGGACGTGGAGGTAGAGGAGACCTACTGGAGCCCCTACCAGGACCACATGTACATCGAGACGGAGGCCGCGTACGCCGTCCCCGAGTCTGGCAAGGTGACCGTCATATGCAACGGCCAGAGCCCGTTCCTGATCAGGGAGAAGGTAGCCCACATCCTCGGCTGGAGCCTCAACCAGGTAAGGATAATACAGGCCCTTACGGGCGGCGCCTTCGGCGGCAAGGACGATCTGGGGCCGTTGGTGTCAGCGTACGCTGCCTTCGCCGCGACGAAGCTGGGGAAGCCGGTGGCTCATGTTTGGGACAGGACCGAGTCCGTCTCTTACAGCAACAAGCGGTTCCCCGCTAGGATCAAGTATAGGTCGGGCGTCACCGAGGAAGGTAAGGTGACCGCTGTGGAGGTGGACATCACGCTGGAGTGTGGCGCCTACGCTAACAGGGCGCCGTTCTGGCTCTGGAGGCAGACGGCCCACGCCGCAGGGCCCTACGAGGTCGACAACTGCAGCGTAGACGGGCGAGCCATCTACACCAACAAGGTGTACGGTGGCAGCTTCAGAGGGTTCGGCAACCTCGCCCTCCACTTCGCCGCCGAGAACCAGATGGAGCGCCTGGCGTACGAGCTGGGCATGGACCCAATAGAGTTCAGGCTCAGGAACGTGCTCAGGGTCGGCAGCAGAACCACCTGCGACCAAGTGCTCGACCACAGCGTCGGCATAGAGCAGTGCCTCAAGGCAGTGAGGGACGCCTCCGATTGGAGCAGCCACAGAGAGCCTGTGTGGGAAGGCACCAAGGTCCGGGGCTACGGCGTCGGCCTAGCGTACCACGGCATCAGCACCAGCCGCAGCACCCCCGACTGGAGCGCCGCCAGCCTCCTCCTCAACCAGGACGGCAGCGTAACCTACAGGACCGGCATCGTCGAGATAGGGCAGGGCAGCCCCTTCGGCCACGTCAAGATCGTCAGCGAGATCATCGGGGTGCCCCTCGAGAAGATACGCATCGAGCTGCCGGACACCGACAGCACTCTCAACGCCAAGCCCACCCATGGCAGCCGCGGCCTCATGCTGGGGGGGCACAGCCGCCGCCAAGGCATCTCTCAAGCTCAGAGAGAACATGGTGGCGTGCGCCGCCGAGTTATTCGAGATCCCAAGTGAACGGATCGCGTTAGTCGAGGGCAGAGCCTACGACAAGGAGGAACCCGAGACGAGCGTCAGCGTCACGGAGCTCGCCGAGGAGATGTACAACCGTGGCTATGACCCGGGCGCCTACGGCTACTTCAAGGCGCCGAAGCGGTTCTTCGACCCAGAGACGGGGCTGGGAGTCAACTACAGCGTCTACACCTTCGCCGCCACCGTGGCGGAGGTCGAGGTGGACACCGAGACAGGGGAGGTCGCCGTCCTGCGCGTGTGGCCAGCCATGGACTGCGGCAAGGCCATCGACCCGTTGATGATAGAGGGCCAGATCGAAGGCGCCATAAGCCAGGGCATGGGCTTCGCCCTCATGGAGAACATGGAGCTCAGGGACGGACTGGTGATCAACCCGGGCTTCAAGGACTATATCGTCCCCAGCAGCATGGACACGCCCCAGATAGAGTCCAGCATCATAGTAGAGGAGCCCTACAGGCACGGCGTCTTCGGCGCCAAGGGGGTGGGGGAGCCGGCGATAATCAGCGTCGTCCCCACCATCACGAACGCTATCCACCACGCCACCGGCCTCTGGTTCAACACCATACCGGTACGGCCGTGGACCATGCATAAGGCGCTGAAGGAGGCGGAGCCATGAGGCCGCTGCCCAAGTTCCAGTACCACGCGCCGAAGACGCTAGCTGAGGCGGTACAGCTCCTGGACACGCTTGAGAACGCCAAGCCGGTGATTGGAGGAACAGACCTTGTGCCCCTCCTCAGGGAGGCCGCGTGCAGTCCATCACACCTGGTCGACCTGAACAACGTGGCGGAGCTGAACTACGTGAGGGAGGAGGATGGCTTCATCTGCATCGGCGCCACGGCGACCCACAGCCAGGTAGCCGCCAGCGAGTTGATGCGTAAGGCCCCGGCGGTCGTCGACGCTGTGTCACGTATAGGGAGCCCCCAGATAAGGAACCGGGGCAGCATAACGGGAAACCTCTGCAACGCGTCCCCCGCCGCCGACTCGGCGCCGCCCCTGCTGGTGTACGACGCCGAGGTAAAGATCGTGTCCATCGGCGACACAGCCATCATCCCACTACCGGAGCTCTTCGCCGGTCCCAAGATTAACAGCCTCGAGCCCAACGAGCTAGTCACGGAGATAAGGTTCCCAGTCCCTCCAATATCG
>DAOVEE010000256.1 GCA_030669135.1 Candidatus Bathyarchaeota archaeon
GGCGAGGGTGAGAGCCGTCTCCGCGTAGCCCGCGTGCTCCTCCGCGGCGTGGCCGAAGATGCTCTCCGACTTCAGGGCGTCCCACCAGTGGGTGACCGCGCAGAGCATGCCGTGCCTGTCCCGGGCCTCCTTAGCCGCCTCAACTATGGCCCCCGTGTTTCCGCCGTGGCCGTTGATGAAGACCACCTTCTCCACCCCGTACCTCGCGAGGCTGTCGAGTATCTCACCTATGACCCTCCTGTAGGTGTCGAACGTCATGGTGAGTACGCCGGGGAACTCCTTGTGGTGCCCGGAGACGCCGTAGCATAGCGTCGGTAGGACGAGGGCTCCGCATTTCTCTCCTACTCTTCTCGCTATCTCGTCCGCCTGCAGCCAGTCCGCGCCCACGCCCAGGTGGTGGCCGTGCTGCTCCACGCTCCCTGTGGGGAAGACCACGAGATTGGTGTTCCTGAGCCGTTCCTCGACCTCCACCCACGTGAGGTTTGAGTAATCCGTCATGTTAATCACCTGAATAAGGTTGAGCGTCGCCGATTTGAGGTTTCCCAGTATATGAGTTTAAATCGGCGCGTGATTTAGAAGACACAGTGAGTATCCATGCAGACCATATACATCGTTCTGTTAGCCGTCGTTATAGTGGTCCTCTACTTGTTTGTGACGATCTATAACAGGCTCGCCAAGTACAGGAACGCCGCCGACGCGAACATGGGCCAGATAAAGGTGGCGCTTAAGAAGCGGCTGGACATGGTCGAGCAGCTCCTAGGCGCCGTGAAGGGGTACGTGGCCCACGAGAGGGAGGTGTTCGAGAGCATCGCCAAGCTGAGGGCCGGCGTAACCGACGCGGACCCGGGCAGCGTCAACGATATAGACAGGGAGAGCAGGGCGATAGTGAGCACCCTCCTCGCCGTAGCCGAGGCGTACCCGGAGCTGAAGGCGTCGGAGAACGTTAAGGACCTCATGGAGGCCATCGTGGATGTGGAGGACGAGATCGCCCGCCACAGGTACACCTACAACAACGTCGTCCAGGAGTACAACACGATGCAGGACACCATACCCAGCAACATCGTCGCGGGCGCAACGGGCGCGGAGAAGCTCAGCTACCTGGAGTTCGAGGGAGAGATCGAGAGACGCCCAGACGTATCGGTGAAATAGATGGCGGAACAACGGCAGATAGCCACGTACATGGTCGTCGCGTTTCTCCTCGCCGTGGGGGGCCAGCTCATCCCCGGCGCGGTCTCGGGGCGCTTCGAGGAAGAGGCTTACGTCACGGACTATGTCGCCACACTCTACCCCAACGGGACGCTGGTGGAGGAGTTCAACTACCAGCTGAACGTCGGCGACAAGAGGTTCCTGTTCCGCAACTGGGATGCGCCTCTCACGCGGGAGTACGTGAATTACCCCCACATCGAGTTCGTTAAGATCATAGGCCCCCCGGGCACCGTGGCGTACGTCAAGGACGCGGGCGGAGACGTGTCGTACCCAGACAGCCCCGGCTCATACTACAACGATGTCGAGCGGCTGGCCTACCGCAGCGAGGTGGGTGCCTTCAACCCAGGCTACTACGAAGCCGGGGCGTACCGCGTCGTATACGTCTACGTGGTCATGCCCCCGCTGGAGTACGACTCCACCCACACCCACCTCAACCTCAAGCTGGCGAGCGAGCACATACCCTACAGGAACGCCCAGGTGACACTCGCTGATCCCGGCTACATAGACAAAATCTACCCCCACCCGCCGAACCTGGTGAAAAGGGAGACCAGCGTCGAGATGACGTTCAGCGGCAGCCTCGCGGCGGACGAGCTGCTGGAACTGGAGATGCTCATAAAAGAAGACCACGAGTTCAGCGGCTTCATGACGCCCGTGGAGGACGTCAGGAAGAAGACCGAAGACGCGAACCTCTGGTACAGCCTGCAGTACACCGTCGCCGTAGGGGTGCTGTGGCTCAACAGGCTCCTCGGGTTCGGTGTGCCCGTGCTCTTCCTCTACATATACAGGAGACACGGCAGGGAGAGGGAGCACACGGTCCCCACGTACCTCAGCACGGTCCCCAACAAAGGGCGCAAGCCATGGCTCGTGAACCTGGTCTTCAAGAACGACGCCAGGGACTACGACGAGGACGGGCTCTACGCCACCCTCCTAGACCTCCACGAGAGGAAGAAGATCAGCATCGAGATGACGGGGGAGGAGGACTTCGTGATCACGGTGCTCGACAGGGGCGGCCTGGACAGGTACGAGTC
>DAOVEE010000227.1 GCA_030669135.1 Candidatus Bathyarchaeota archaeon
AGCGCCGGCGAGGACAACGTGTTCTACTCGCCGTACAGCATCTCGACGGCGTTATCCATGACCTATGAGGGTGCGAGGGGCACGACCGCGGAGGAGATGCAGTCGGTTTTCCACTGGAGCGAAGACGACGCCGTGAGGAGGTCCGGTGCCGCGAATGTCTTCAACATACTGAACGGCAAGGACCGGCCCTACACGCTTCACACCGCTAACGCTCTCTGGATGCAAGAGGGCTACCCATTCAAAGAGGACTATGTCGGCGCCGTGGAGGACTACTACGGGGGAGAGTCCAACATGATCGACTTCGGAGACGCGGTGAAGGCAGCTAAAACAGTTAACAACTGGGTCGAGGAGCGGACTAACGACAAGATCAAAGACCTGCTATCCCCCGACATGCTTGTGGATGCACGGCTGGTGCTGACCAACGCCGTCTACTTCAAGGGAGACTGGGTGACGATGTTCGACGAGGAGCTCACGACCCCATCCGAGTTCCATGTAGCCCCGCTGGAGACCGTGGAGGTGGACATGATGAAGATACAGGAAGGATATTTCGGCTACGTCGACACCGGGGACGCCCAGATTCTGGAGCTACCGTACAAGGGCGAAGATATGTCGATGATCATTGTCCTTCCACAAACCAACGACATACACGAGTTTGAAAACGGCTTCACCCTCGAAGACTACGGAAGGTGGCTTAACCTGCTTGAGCCGACGAAACTCGACGTCTATCTACCGAGGTTTCAGTTCGAGACCAAGTATATGATGGGTAACGACCTAGAAGAGATGGGGATGCCAACAGCGTTCACGGGTTCAGCTGACTTCAGCGGCATGTCGGATGGAGGGCTGTATATTGGACACGTTATCCACCAAGCCTACATCGATGTTAACGAGGAGGGGACGGAGGCAGCGGCGGCCACCGGGGTAGTGATGCGTGAGTCGATGCCGATACTGGAGGTGTTCAGAGCCGATCACCCCTTCATATTTACCATACGGGACAGGGACACGGGGCTGATACTGTTCATTGGGCGGGTTATGGACCCATCCTAGAGCTTCTTGGGGCCCGACAGGCCTCTCCGCTCCCTCAGCTTCTCCATCTCGTCGGCTAGGTACTCCACAGGCTCCAGGTAGTCGGGGTACTCGTTACGCCGCCTGAACTCGCGGGCTATGGGGCCTATCTTCTCCCAGTAACGTGTGACGCCCGAGGGGTTCAGCTCGTAGACCTGCTCGATGGACGCCGCCCCGCTTCGGACCAGGGACGCCAGGCCGACGTAGTAGTCCCTCGCTAGGCGTCTCGTGACGTTGGCGTCCGGGTCGCTCCGGGGGCTGTACTTGCTCCAGTAGTCGTCGTAGTCGGTCCACTGCCACCTCCACAGGATATCCGTGACGGCGCGGCTGAACTTCTCGTCGGTCATGAACCTGACCAGCTCGAGGTGGTGTCTCGCCCTGGCGGTCTCCAGCTCCTCCCTCCTGAGCCCCATGATCCGTGTGCCTATGACGTATGCGCAGGCGACGACGATCGTCACCGACGCGCCCGCCGTCACCACGATGAGCATCTGCGTATCCATGAAATCTCGTTCATAGACTTGGGTGAGGCGGGGATAAAACTATGGAGCGGCTACCCCAACTCCTCCACCATCTTGTCGATGCGCCTGATCGCCTCGTCCAGATTGTCCCTCGCCATCACGAGGAGCTCCCGGAATATCTTGGACTTGTTCTTGAAGGTCTCTATGTTCCGTATGCACACCTGCAAAAGGTTGTCCATGTCCTTCAGGTCTTCGAGGAGTATTTCCTCATGAGGCTGCTTATCGTTCTTGTTGACCATCAGATTCCACGCTATGAACTACGCAGTTATCATGATAAAATTATGGATTATCAACCGATCGAAAGAGAAAAGAATATTAAAAATTTTTAAAATATACACAGGATTTATTTCGGGCATGGTTTCTGGTGGTGGGGAGTGTTGCCGGCCCTGGAGCAAGGGTGAAAGAATCCCGGGAGCAGGATGCTCGCCTGGCCGGATCCACTGGTATTCTCCCTGCAACGATTTCCCCGGTATCCAGGATCACGTGTCTCCATTAGGCCCCTAGCCCTTCCCACCATTCAACGGCACGCATCACACCTTAAACCTTACGTGTGAAAATGCTAGTAAATTAACCCGTCTTCCAATAGTATTCCATGAATCTTCTCTGCGGCCTCGTGGACCTGTTCCTCACTCTTCGCACCAGTTATAACGATACTTCCCGAGGCGAATATCAGTATGACGACCTTGGGCTCATCCATCCTGTAGACAGAACCCGGGAACTGCTCAGGCTCATACATTATGTTATCCAGTATATCAGCCGCCGCCTCCAGGTCAACACCACCACCCACATGCGCGGAGGCTACCATGTTCTGGATGATTACATCTGGAAATTTATTTATTATGAAGCCCGCTTTCTTTAGCTCCCTCACCACCTTCCTCACGGCGCTCCTAGCCATCTTCTCCGACTTGGCACCGGTGCAGACCAGCTTCCCCGTCGTGAAGATCAGGGTGGCCGTATTGGGACGTTTGAGCCTGAAGACTAGGCCGGGGAACCTCTTGGGTCTGTACTCGACGTTCCTGAAGTTCTTCATTAT
>DAOVEE010000226.1 GCA_030669135.1 Candidatus Bathyarchaeota archaeon
CACCCACAATTATAAATCTATAACACAACACATCAACCACGGATAAGACAAGACAGGCACCCACAGAAGCCCAGCCCTGACCCTTCCAGACAACAAGCCTTTTAACACGGCGTGAAACATGGAGCGAGGACAACGATGAGCCTAACAGGGGAGCAGCTGAGGAAGCTCAAGGCGGCGGCCCAGAGCGTGAAGCCCTCCATCCAGATCGGCAGGGACGGCCTCACAAACGGCCAGCTGGAGAGGATCAAGCACGAGCTGGCGCACCACGAGCTGATCAAGGTCAAGTTCAACGACTACAAGGCCCAGAAGACCGAGCTATCCCAAGAGATCGCCGCCAGAACCGAAGCCACACAGGTGGAGCTCATAGGGAACACCCTCGTCCTCTACAAGCAGAGCCCGTACCCGAATAAACGAAGGACCACCGTCTAAACCAGAAAGTTTGAGACTGCACAACGTTTTTTATATGGTTGTATCGGTTTCTGGGTTGAAGGGAAAGATGAAGATAGACGACACCGACGTCACCATACTGCGCACGCTGCAGCTGGACGCCCGCACCAAGTACACCGACATCGCCAACCAGTGCGAAGTCTCCGTGGACACCATCATCAAACGCTTCAAGAAGCTCAGACGCAGCGGCCTGGTGAAGGGCACCACGATCCTCCTGGACCCGCGGAAGTTCGGGAAAGAGGTGATAGCCAACTTCAGCATAGACGCGGAGCCGTCGTGCATAAACGAGGTGATCGGGTTCCTCAAGAAGCAGGAAGGCGTCATCTTCGCCACCCACAGCATGGGAAGCTACGACATCTTCGCCATAGCCATGAAGCGCAACATGAACGAGATGAACGCCCTCAAGGAGACCATACAGAGCCACACCAAGGTCAACGACATCCAGACCAACATATGGGTAGACCAGTTCCTCCTATGCCCCCAGAACTTCGAGCTCGAGCCGCTGCTGGAGGCCAAGCGATGAACGAGCTGGACCGCCACATATCGGAGGCCCTCACAGTCGACGCGCGGCTCAGCTTCAGGAAGATCGCTGGCCAAGCCGACAAGTCCACGGACACGGTGATCAACCACTACAACCAGATGGTCGAGAGGGGAGAGATCAGAGGAAGCACCGTGGTCGTCGACGCGGAGAGGATAGGCTACGAAGGCGTCGCGGCGTTCCAGATCGACGTCACCACCAGCAGAGGCGCCGACCCGAACACCATCCTCGAGACCCTCATCAAAATGCCAAACATCATCGTAGCCACCAAAACCGTCGGAGAACACGATCTACTGGTGCTGGCCGTGATCCACGATCTGCCCCACTACTCGCAGCTGGGAATCGAGATCGCCCAGATACCCGGCGTCAAGAACATAAGCTCCAACGTGTGGCCCGCAAAGGAAAAGATCTGCCCCAAATACTTCATAATCTAGCCACAGCAGAGTGAAGCATCAGCGTCTACAGGCGCATAAGACCCTGTACCCGCTCTTCCTCTCAAGGACCTCGTGCCCGCCGAAGCACTCGTCCAGAAACCCAGCGAGGGTCCTACCACCCTTGTTGGACTGTACGACGACAACCAGACACCCGCCCCCAGACAGATGACTGTATGCGCCTCTGACGAGGGGCTCCACCACCTTCCTCATCCCGGCCGAGATCGGCGGATTAGAGACGATGACGTCGAACTCCTCCTCCGTGACAGGCTCGTAGAGGCCACCGGTCAGGACCCTCACGTTCCCCAGCCTCATCCTCTCCACGTTCCTCGCCGCCACCATTGTGGCGCGGTGGTTCACGTCGGTCAAGGTCACTATGAGGGACGGGCTCTCCGCCGCCGCGACGAGCCCTATGACGCCGATCCCGCAGCCCACGTCGAGGAGCCGTCCCTCACGCGGCACCGTCATGGACTCGACAAGTACCCTTGTCCCGTTGTCCACCTTCTTGGCGCTGAAGACCCCTGAAGCCGTCAAGAACCTGTATCTCCTTCCGCGGAGAACCGTGTCAATCAAGCCGTACTCTAGCCTCGAATCGGGCTCGGGCGAGAAGTAGTGGTCGCTCACCCTCACCACATCTTTGGGTAGACTCCCGTGGGCATGATCACCCTGACAGGCTTTGCCGCGATGCCGTGGCTCTCCGCCTGGATCTTGCCGCTGCTCATCTCGGCGTTCATGAGGGCCACAGCCTCGCCCTTCTGAGTAAATACCGCGATGAGGTCGTTGACGTTCATGCCTGTGCTGTACCTGAGTATGCCCGGCACGGCGAGCTGGGCGCCGTTGCACACCGCCTCCACCGCGGAGTCCCTTATCCAGATCTTGGGCAGCAGCTCCAACGCGGCCTCCATCGGCCGGATGAGACGGCGCAGGAGCTCCTCGTCGCCCCCGTCCCTCAGGTCGATGGCTTCCGTGAGGTCGTACATGGTGCACGCATCCTCCTCCGTGAAGGGGCCACTCCTGGTGCGCCTCAGCTCCTGCATGTGGGCCCCCGCTCCCAGATACTCGCCGACGTCGTAGCAGAGCTTACGTATGTAGGTGCCGCTCTCGCAAGTCACCTTGAAGAGCCAGTTCTTTCCGTCGCCCTCAAGGAAATCTACACCGTAGATCCAACGAGTCCGCAGCCGGCGCTTGACGCTGGATCTCAGCGG
>DAOVEE010000174.1 GCA_030669135.1 Candidatus Bathyarchaeota archaeon
TGGAGAGGCTGAAAATGTCCCTCAAGGAGGAGAACGGCGTGAACCTCAAGGCCGTCCTCACGGGGCTCCTAGTCATCAACGTCGCCAGCGGCGTCGCCCTGAGCCCCCTCAGCCCCTTCACTGATGGCTTCAGCCTCAGCCCCGCGTACATAAAGCCCGGCACCTGCCAGAGGAGCCGGCGGCTCACAGAGATGGTGGCGCTCATACCACCAGACGCCTCCGTCCTGACCCAGGACAACATCTTCCCCCACGTCAGCAACCGGCTGGACGCTTACGTGATGGTGCCCGAGATAGCTCAGGACCCCGAGACGTGGCGCAGGGCCAACTCGACGCTCATGGCTCTCAGAACCGACTACATACTCCTCGACATGGAGACCGACCCCCACAGCACAGCCAAGACGGCGTTCCACATAGTCGCAGGGGGGAACTACAGCCTCCTCGCCTTCTACGACAACATCTACCTCTACGAGCGAGGCAACAGGTCGACGCCCCTCCTCTACGAGCCCATCTCCGCCGCCTTCGGCCCTCGGGACCTCATACTCCAGAACGCCGAGATAGTGGGGGAGTCCACCTCCAGCACCGGGGAGACAATCCATTACGTCGACATGTCCAGAAAGTCCCGCACCGTCTGGTACGGCCCCTACACGATAGCGCCGGAGGGAAACTACACCGCAGTCTACAGGCTCAAGACCCTCAACCACACAGAGACCGGGGTGATACTCCTCGACGTCAGGAGCAGGGGGGAGACCCTCGCCAACACGACCGTGGACGCGAGCCGCCTCCCCGAGGAAGGCGAGTGGCACGACGTGTCCATCGAGTTCAGCCTCAAGATTGTGTCCACGGACCTCGAGCTCAGGGGCATCCTCCTAAGCGACGGCACCGACATACATCTGGACGGCGTCCGCCTAGAGCAGAGATAGCAGGGTAAACGTTTAAAAGCGCGGCATGGATGATCACAGCGCACAGGTGCACGTATTTGGGTAAGGTACGCACGGAGATGATCAAGCGGATAAGCTTGGAGCTCATCGAGAAGTACCCGTACAGCTTCCAGCCAAAGTTCGAGCCCAACAAACAGTTCCTCAAAGAGATAGGGCTCGACGTATCCAAGAAGCTCCGCAACAAGATCGCAGGCTACGTCACCACCATCGTCAAATCCGACCTGCTCGCCGAGGCCAATGAGGCCGCCCAGGCGGCTCTGGAAGAGATCCAGTAGCCCAGCCTCACAAGATTTTAACACCGGCGAAACGTAGTTTCATGGATGTCCAGTCAGCCCGTCGCCTACACCATAGACCACGAGGGACTCAGACTCGACATAGCCCTCGCCCCCACCGACAGGCTTCACATCCACGAGGAGACCATCCCGGAGCGTGTAAGCAACCTGGGAGACCGGATCATACGCGACGGCGTCCAGTCAGCCCCCATAATCGTCGACCGCGGTACATACGTCGTGCTGGACGGCATGCACAGAGTAGCCGTCATGAAGCGGCTCGGCTGCAGGTTCACCTGCGTCTGCCTCGTCGACTACTTCGACCCAAGCATAAAGGTGCAGCGATGGATCCGCGTGATCCCCGGTCCCTTCGGAGTCAAGAAGGCGGAGGAGGCCCTAGCTGCCCTCGACCTCAGGATGGAGCCCTACGAGCCGGTGAAGAGCCTCGACGAGGAAGACGGGCTGCTGCTCATCTACAGGGACCAGACGTACCGCCTAACCCAGAATGGGGAGGACCTGCTTCAGGCCTTCAAGCGGAGCCACGAGCTGGAGAGCCTGCTGAAGACGTGGGGGTACCGGATAAGCCACTGCACCGAGGCCGAGGCCATGAAGAGGGTGAACTCAGGCGACTACGAAGCCGCCCTATACCCCCCCAAGGTGGAGAAGAGCCAAGTGGTGGAGGCCGCGGAGCGGGGACAGGTCTTCACCCCCAAGGCGACGAGGCACAGGCTACCCGCCAGACCCGTGCAGGTAAACGTGCCCCTGGATCTCCTCAGGGACAAGGAGATCAGCTTGGAGGAAGCCAACGCGCGGCTACGTGAGACGCTCTCAAGCAATAAGCTGGCCCGATACGAGCCGGGCACAGAGTGGATGGGCCGCACCTACGACGAGGTCCTATACGTCTTTGAGTCCTAGGAACCGCCTCACCTGTTTACGGGTGAACCCGATCTCTATGAGCTTCACGGCGAGCTCGTCCTCGGGCACCCCCTCCGACAGCAGCTTCTCTCTTATGTCCTCGATGCTCTCCCGCGGCTCCCACGGGTAGATGATCCACTTGTCAACCGACTCAGCGAAAAAGTCCGGCTCGAAGCTGCTCCACGGCTTGTGGTGCAGGGTAGCCATCTTGACCTCCCTTGGACCGAGGTTGTCAATGTACTCCTTCACGACCTTGAGGCTGTTCCCGGAGTCGGCGACGTCGTCAACCACCAACACGTTGAGGCCCGAGATGTCCGCGTTGAGCGGGTACTTCACCTGAGGTTTATCGTTCCTCTCGTTGATCCCCGCGTAGTATATGACCTGGAGGCTCGCGAGGCTCCGGATGTTGAGCTCGTCGCTGAGAATCCTTGCGGGGTCGAAGCCGCCTCGGCTTACCGCCACGATGATGTCGGGCCTGAACCCGCTCTCGGCTATCTGGTCGGCGAGCCTCTCAGATAAACGCTGAACATCCATCCAAGTGAGATGGAGATACCTCTCGTTGGTCAACCACTCTTCCCCGCGGGGCTTGTTAACTTGATGAAGTCTGTTTTAAATAAAGCGCTTCCGGTTAGGACGGTGTGATCAACTTGCATGACGACCCGGCTCGATGGATAGAGAAGGTGATCAAGGACTTCATAGCAGGCCCCGAGAACAGCATGCAGAAGTGGGGCGGCGAGCCCGCGTGGGCTGAGCCCCTCGTCGGCTACAGCAGCGGCGCCGACCCCCTCTACACGTTCTACAAGCAGGACATAGGCGGCTTCTACCTGTCGCCGCTGGAACTCATCAGCCACACCCACCCGGGAAAGGAGTTCAAGGCCGACGAGCTCACAGTGGTGAGCTGGACACTGCCCCAGACAGAGGCCACCAAGAGGGACCACAGGAAGGAGACCCACTTCCCCAGCGAGCGATGGGCGCGCTCCAGGATATTCGGTGAGGAGGTGAACGTCAGGCTAAGAGAACATGTGGTAGAGAAGCTAACCGAGGAGGGCGTCGAGGCCGTCGCCCCCATGCTGTCTCCGCTGTGGAAGGGAGCCACCTCCGAGAAATACCTGTACGCCTCCACGTGGTCCGAGAGGCACGCCGCGTACGCCGCCGGTCTGGGCACCTTCGGGCTCAGCGACGGCCTCATAACGCCCCGCGGGAAGGCCATGAGGACAGGCAGCGTCGTGGCGAACATCAAGATCGATCCCACGCCCAGGCCATACACAGACCACCACGCCTACTGCCTCTTCTACGCTGACGGCAGCTGCAGGGAATGCATTGAACGGTGCCCCATAGGCGCCATAACCGAGGAAGGGCACGACAAGGAGACTTGTCGCCTGTACGTCAACATGACGCGTGAGTACGTGCACCGCCACTACGGTTTCGAAGGCTACGGGTGCGGCTTCTGCCAGACGGACGTACCATGCGAGTCAGGCATACCAAGACAGTTTATACCGGAAAAATAGGGGAAAAGAGTGGGTTTTACTCGGTGACGGGGGTCACTGAGCCGTCCTG
>DAOVEE010000108.1 GCA_030669135.1 Candidatus Bathyarchaeota archaeon
CGAAGCCGCGCTGCAACGCCGGGTGGGTATTCGCCAGAAAGACGTAGTCGGTGTCGGCAAACTCGGGCGGGATGTCGGCTCCGCGTTCGTTGAGGACGTTCAGGTCGACGCCGATCGTCTCCGCGTCGTCCATCGCGCCGACGTACTTGCCCTGCCAGCGGAAGGTCTTGCTGCCCGGGCGGACCTCGACGCCGCGTGTGTCGCGGTGCACCCCGGCTGGACGACGGCCACGGACATGTTCATGAAGGGGCGGGCCTGGAACCTCAACCTCAGGTCCCTGAACTGGCTCCTCAGGTACGCCGAGGAGTACGGCGTGGACCTGCTCATAGAGAACGTCCCCGACTCCATGTCCTATCTGCTGGTCTCCGTCGAGGACTTTGAGTTGTTCTACGAGGAGATGGAGTACGAGATGGGGATGGTGCTCGACGTGGCCCACGCCAACCTCCGGGGCGAGGTGGCTGAGTTCACACGGCGGTTCGGGGACAGGATAAGGCACGTCCACGTCAGCGACAACGACGGCGAGACCGACCAGCATCTGCCCATCGGAGACGGCGGCATAGACTGGGGGCGGGTGATGGACAGGCTGCGGCGCAGCGGGTTCAGCGGGTGGGTCGTCGTCGAGTCATACAGCGAGGTGCCCCGGTGCCTCGAGTACCTTGGCCCTCTCATCTAGGCAGCGGAAGCTCGATCTCCATCAGGTCCTCGGCGACGAAGACGTCCTCGAAGACCTGTCTCGCCTCCTCCAGCAGCACGCCTGGGTCGAAGTACCTTGAGCTTATGTGTACCAGCGCGAGCCTCTTGGCGCCGGCTTCCCTCGCCACCTCCGCGGCCTCCCGGGCCGTGGTGTGGCCGTCCTCCTCCGCCCTGTCATGCAGCTCGTGGCTGAAGGTGGCCTCGTGGATGAGCAGGTCGGCGCCTCCGGCTAGCTCGATCATCTCTGGGAACGGCCTCGTGTCGCCGCTGTAGACGACCTTCCTGCCGGGCCTCGGCGGATCGGAGACCTGCATGGGCTCGACGGTTCCGCCCTCCACGGTCACCGCCTCGCCGTGCTGAAGCGCGTGCCAGAGTCTCCCCTCAGGGACGCCGAGGGCCTTAGCCTTGTCCGGGTGGAACCTGCCCGGCCTGGGCTTCTCATGGAGGCCGTAGCTCCAGCTCTCCACCCTGTGGCTGGACCTGACGGCGACGAGGTCTAGCCTGTCGTCGCTGTATATGACGCCTGGCTCCTGTATCTCGTGGATTATGACGGGGAAGGTGGGTCCCCCTAGGGTCTCGCTGAACGCCTTGACGTACTCTACGGTCCCCGACGGCCCGTAGACGTCCAGCCGCCTCTCCCGTCTGAGCAGGCTCATGGTCTGGAGGAGCCCGGGCAGCCCCAGCACGTGGTCGCCGTGGAGGTGTGATAGTAATATCTTCATGTTCCGCCTGAACCCAACCTTGGCGCGGACCATCTGGCGCTGCGTCCCCTCTCCGCAGTCGAACATTATGAGGTCGCGGCCCAGCCTCACCGCCACGCTGCTGCTGCCCCTCCGCGGGGTGGGCATGCTGCCGCTGGTTCCTAGGAAGACAACCTTCATGGAGGGCTCCCTTGAAGAAGACGTCAGGGACGATAAAAGCTTGAGTGGTCGCCCGCCGCGTATGAGGAAACGCTTGCTGAGAATCCTTGGCCGAGTGGAACTTCCGGCTATAGCTCCTTGAAGCTCAGCTGGCCTCCGGTGATGCTGAGCTCGTAGAGCTGATTCGGGTAGGGCTTCATGTTGAAGCTCTCAAGCTCCTCGCCTGTGAGTGTGAGGGTCAGCTTCCGTTGCTCGTAGGTGTTGCTCTGGCTGCCGGGCATGATGCCTTGGAAGCTCTTGGTGACCTGTACCACCATCTGGCTGATCTCCGCGGGGACGTCGGGGTTGCTCATCATCACCATGGGGGGCTTGCTGCGGACCTCGACGAAGTCGATCTGGAACGCCTCCCGGTTCTCGGGGTCCCTGACGGCCTTCACCGACTGAACCTTGAGCTTTATCCTGCTGCTTATCATCTCGCCGCTATACGTTGCAGTAAGCTACGTGAAATAAGTATCGGTCAGAGTGTTTTCACGTAGTCCGCTATGAGCCCTGCGACCGTGACCTTGCCGTGCTTGGACTCCACGGTGTCCGTGGACACGATGAGGTCCGACCCTGCCGCCTCGATCTTCTCCTCGGCCCCCGGCATGAACAGCGCGTGGACGCATGCAGCGGCGACTTTGGCGGCTCCCTGACGCTTCAATCCCTCCACCGCCCTCGCCGTGGTGCCGCCGCTGCTGATGATATCATCGAACACCACCGCGTCTACTCCGTCGACGCTCAGGTCCTTGACCTTCATCTCTATCTCCCCCGTACGGCGGTCCCTAGACTTCTCGAAGTAGCCGTGTCTGCCCCCGAGGACTCTCCCAGCCGCCTCGGCGAGATGTATGGCCCCCACGTCTGGGGAGAGGCTGTAGGCGCCGCCGTATCCATGTTTCTTAACGTATTCGGCTAGGAGCGGTATGGCTGAGAGGTTATGCACCTTAACGCCATGCCCCGCCTCAAACTCCCTGAGAGACGACGAGCTGTGGGCGTCGACGACGATGAGGTCGTCCACCCCGGCGGCCTCCATAAGCCCGAGGACCACGTCTAGGCTCAGCGCCTCCCCCTCCAGAAACCGTTTATCCTGCCTCATGTAGGCTAGGTAGGGGATACAAGCTATGACGCGTGTAGCCCCGAGGTCCTTGACCGTCTTCGCCATGATAAACAACTGCAGCATCTTCCTGTCCGGGTCAGGGGCAGTCGTCTGGACGAGGACCACCGTCTCACCCTCGACGCCCACTGGTAGCCGCAGATAGCTCTCCCCGTCGGGGAACAGCCTGTGCTCGGCCGGGCTGGCACGCACCCCCAGTTTAGCCGCGACGGCTTCCCCAAGCTCCTTGGACGCGGGTCCGGGTATGACTATCATAGCGTACTTGAATACGCTTCAGATAGATAAGAATCTGGTCACACACTGTCCGCGTCCACGCCGAGCCTCGGCACGGGGAATGAATGCTCCCGGCGCTACATTGAGAAGACGAACAGTAGACCCGCGGCGAGCACAGAGGCACCCCACACCGCCCGGTTCCACTTAATGACCTTGGCCCCGTCGAAGACCCCGAAGGGGAGAAGGTTGAACAGAGCGAGGCTGGCGTTGATGTTCATGCCCGCCAGTGCAAGGACGGCCACCAGGGGGCTGCCTGCGACGAGGGAGACGGCGAAGAAGAACAGCCCCAACCCGATGTTGGTCGCGGGGCCGGCGATGCTCACCTTGCCGTAGTCGTCCCAGTTCATCAAGCCGCCTATCATGACGGCGCCTGGGGCGATGATCTTCAGAGGAGAGAACAGGCTTAGGAGGGTGAGCATGAGGCCCTGCCGGTTGAGCCTGAACTCGGCCCAGTACCCGAGTCGCTGCGCCATGAACTTGTGCGCCATCTCGTGGAGGATGAAGGACAGGCCGAATATTAGGAAGTAGGCGCCGAAGAGGACGGGGCTAGCTAGGACCCTGTTCCAGTAGCTTATGAGAGGGATCGCCAGGATGACCGCGAGTCCTATGGCGAGCTCCCGTAGCTCGGTGTGGCTGAACCAGAACAGGGTGCGTCTGGGCCGCGGAGTGTAGCTGTACCCGGTGGGCTGGAAACCTGTCTGCCCCGTGGTGCTTCGGCTGTAGGAGTATTGACCGGTGCACTCATGCATCTCTGGGAGCCTGTGCTCGGAGCAGAAGTAGCCGCCGCAGTACTTGCACCTGAAGGGCATGTACTCGTCCTTGCCGCACTTGTCGCATTTTACCATGTGGCTGTCCTGCCGATGTTTACGCTCGGTGTCGTATATATGATGTGGAGCACGAGGCGCGTCCCATGAACGGGGTCACGTGTCCCTCAGGCTTGAGGCCAGTCTCCGCGTGTCCTCACGCACCTTCTCGAGGTCCTCCTCCGTCGGCTTCCCACGGATGTCCCCCATCCTCCCCTTGGTGCTTCCCTCCTCCCATCCATGGAACTCGGCCAGTATGCACCACTCGGCGGCGACGTCGAACCCTATGTGCTCGAAGAACTGGCCGGCGTACTTCACCGCCGGAGTGGCCTCGTTGAGCCCCGTGTGGGGGCCCGAGTATGTGCAGAATATCAAGGCATGTTTGCCCGGCACCCTGGGGGACCCCGTCTTCACGAGCCCCATCTTCCGGTGCTTCACAAGGTTTCTTCGCAGGTAATCCGTCACCGGCTTGGGGGTGTGCCACTCGTAGGAGGGGAAGCCCAGGCAGAAGAGGTCGTAGTCCGCGTAGTCGACGCCCTCCGCCTCCTCGACCCTGAGAATGGTCGGCTCATGTCCCGCGTCCTCCAGGCCCTGTTTAACCGCTTCGGCGACTTTCTTTGTGTTGCCGGTGTTCGACCAGTACACGACTGCTGTCTTCAATCCCATCAACCCCATAACTGTTGTCCCCGGTCATTATTGGATTTAACGTAAACCGAAGACATCGTCAGCGGCTGTGCACTTGCTGGGTGAAAAGATTAGGGTCGAGCAGCGGGGTCGATGGTAACGTGGTTCTCCGGAATACCATTAAAGGATCGTGCACGCATCCGTAAGGTAATGATCGAGTTGCTGTCAGAGCTCATCAGGAACAGCTGCGTTAACCCGCCGGGCGGTGAGATGAGGTCCATCAACGCCATAAGACGGTACCTGCGGCGGCGTGGAGTCGACAGCGTTGTCTACGAGTCTGCGCCAGGCAGGGGCAACCTCGTAGCCAGAATCCCTGGCACCGGCGGCGGCCCCGGGCTGATGTTCGGCCCCGGCCACGTGGACGTCGCCCCCGTGGAGAAGCCGGATGCGTGGGAGGTGGACCCCTTCTCAGCCGTGATGAGGGACGGCTACATGTGGGGCCGCGGCTCACATGACATGCTCTTCATGGTGACGGCTCACGTTCAAGCCTTCGCCGACCTCCGCGGCTTGGGTTTCACGCCCAGAGGGGACCTGACGCTTTTGGTGGTCTGCGACGAAGAGGACGAGGGGACCTTCGGCACCGGGTGGATGCTGGATAACCACCCGGAGGTGGTTCAGGTGGACTACGCGGTCTCCGAGGCGGGGGGCTGGCTCCGGGAGCCGGGTGAGATAGTCTTCACATACGGCGAGAGCGGCGGGGACTCCAGCCCGGTCGAGTCCGGCGTCGTGGCGGCGATGGAGCGCGCCGTAAGGATGGAGATGCCCGGCGCTGCGCTCGTCCCCGAGATCATGCCCGGGAAGACGGACTTCAAGTTCCTGCGTCCGCTGGGGGTGGAGTGCTACGGCTTCGGTCTCTACGACCCAGACACGCCGCCGAGCGCCCGTATGGTTCACGGACCCAACGAGAGGGTGAGCCTGAAGACCCTGGAGCTTACGCGAAGAGTCTGCGTCCACCTCGCCATGGATTTCCTGAAGTAGGCCCTTCGAAGTGCATACGGGTTGGATGTCTCCTGATTAAGCCAGATCGTTCGATGTTTTAAGCCAAGGAGGTGGACTAGGGGGCTCTCCTAATCGTCAGGAGGAATAGAACGGGGGCAACCTCGGCCAGCATTGAGAGAGGAGGGAGCCCGAGGGTTCTCTTCACTCTGTGCTCTTCTGCGAGCCCATCAACCTCGATCTAATGGGTGCAGAGACATTAGGCGTGTTAACCACCAACACGGTTGGGAGCATCCCGGATTCGTTGAAGATACGTCAGCTCAATAGTATTTCAACGGGTACTCGTGGACCTGCTCCGGGTCGAGTATTGTCGGTTTCTCGCCGACTTTCCATCCGTCCCCCGTCGTCTCCAGGAAGAAGTACCGTGTCCCATGTGACTCGTAGTAGGTGCCGAATATTCCTTCGCCGGGGCCGACTCCGACGATGACGTGTTTGATGTCCTCGAAGAAGATCAGCGCCACGTCGCACCCCATCTCGTGCAGTATGGCGGCCGTGAGTATCGACGTGTCCTCGGAGTCGCCTCCCAGGTCAACCAGGGTTTCGATGGGGTGCTTCGGGCGTTCGTCCCATGGTGCCGTGATGTCTTCCTCGGTGTTGAGCATCTTGTGGACGAAGGTGACTGCATAGTTCACCGTCTCGGCGTCTGTGAAGTCTTCGCTCGAAGCCGTCGATAGGAGCTCTTCGGCTATCTGGCTGATGTATGCGTCGTCGCCTGGGTCTTTGCACATTGATGCCCAGTCCTCCCACTCCGCGGGCCGTGGTTTGTTATGGTACTCCCAGTATAGCTCATACGGGATTGACAGGTTCATTGACCGGTCGTACCCTTCGAATCGCCACTGGTAGTGGTGCGTCAGGTTATACTCGACGATGTCCTCGATCCGTGTCTCCAACGTGGTGATGGTGGCGTTCTGTGACGAGGTCAGGGACTGTAGATTCGACACCTGTTCCTCTAGGTC
>DAOVEE010000171.1 GCA_030669135.1 Candidatus Bathyarchaeota archaeon
GCTGAAGCCGAGGTAGCACCCCACACGATGAAGCCAAGGGTGCCTCTGACCATCAAGCCAGAAACCAGTATGGGGTAACTCGCCTTGACGGGCTTCAGCCACCTCGGCTCTCCGTCCGCCACGTGATAGACGACGGTCAATCCAGCGAGTCCCGTCAGGAAGCAGACTCCCCACAGGATGCTCCAAGTCCTGGGGTACTCCCTGAATGAGATCGAGAAATCAGACAAGGTGAGTCTTGTGAAGAACTACGACGAGATTGTCGCTAACGACGGCAAGAGGCTCTCCTTCATGATAGGGTTCGAGGGCGGCGAGGCCCTGGTCAAGGACCTACGGTTGCTGAAAGTCTATCACACTATTGGCCTGCGGAGGCTGACTCTGACCTGGAACAACAGGAACATGATCGCGGACGGCGTGACGTGGCAGAGATCCAAGGGAGGCCTGACCGAGTTCGGCGCCGACGTAGTGAAGGAGTGCAATAATCTGGGCATCCTCGTCGATGTCAGCCACATCACCGATCAAGGGCTCTGGGACACCCTGGAGGCCAGCGAGGAGCCGGTTATCGCGTCTCACTCAAACTGCAGGGCCCTGTGCAGCCACAAGAGGAATCTCACGGACGAGATGATCAAGGCTCTGGCCGAGAAGGGCGGGGTGATGGGCGTTAACTACGTGCCCTTCTTCCTGAAAGACATAGACTTCGCTAAACTGAGAGGCGGAGACGAGGAGGAGAAAAAGAAGGTCGAATCCGTCACCGTGGAGACCGTCGTGGACCACATAGACCACATGGTTGAGGTCATCGGAGACGCCGACCACATAGGCCTAGGCTCCGACTTCGACGGGGTCCCCATGATCGCGAAGGGACTAGATGACGCCAGCAAGCTGCCGAACCTGACCAAGACCCTCGTCGCCAGAGGCTACTCAGACAAGGAGATCAAGGGCATACTGGGAGGCAACTTCCTCCGAATAATCAAGATGATATGTAAATGAGTCTCTTCTCCCTCTAGACAGAGGCTGTTCCCTTTTTATTGGCTTTTTTTTTCTTCTTCAATTAGGGCGTGGTTCACTTTTGGGTTTATTAGCTATGGCGCTCTGACGGTGAATAGAATAAAAAAAGGGGAAAGCTAGTCCTGGAATACGGGAGGCGTCGGTATCTTCTTCCACTCGCGGATGAACTCGACGACGAACTTGACGCGTTCCTCGAACCGCCTCCCGTACTCTTCGGGGTCGGCGTCCCTCGGGCTTCCCAGCCCGTAGATGCCGTCCGCGCTGAAGTCGTCGGTGTCTGGCTGGCTGCACGCCCCCCAGACCTGGCTGACGACCTCGTAGTCGTCCCTGTCGGGGTCAAGGAACTTCCGGAGCTTCGGGTCAACGTCCAGCGTGGGCGTCCAGTCCTCTGGCACCCTGTCTATCTCCACCAGTTCAGGGAACATGTATAGGGCCGCTCCCGTCTCGTTGATGCCGCTGTGCACGTCCCAGAGCCGCTTCTGCCTGTCCGCGAAGACCTTCGCAAGCTCGGTGCCGCCGGGGCCGCTCGGCGCCGCCACCATTACCCCGTACTCCCGCTTTGCCAGCTGTACCACGAGGTTCATTATGTTCCTGTTGCCGCCGTGCCCGTTCATTATCACGAACCGTTTGACTCCGTGGTACGCGAGGCTCCCGATGGTGTCCATCAAAACCCCCATCAGCGTCTCCCAGCTGAACGTTACCGTGCCTTTGAACCCGAGGTGGTGGGGGCTGAACCCCGGCCAGCAGGGATGCACCGCCACGCTGTTGCTTCGCTTCGCCACCTCGTGGATGTACCGCTTCACAGCCATGGAGTCCATCCCCAGAGGCAGGTGGGGCCCATGCTGCTCGATGGCGCCGATGCCGATGACCACTACGGGGTGCTCCTCGTGTTCAAGCCAGTCCTCGAACGCCGGCCGCGTCAGCTCGGTGATCCAGAATTTGGATAGCTTACCTTTCTTACTCATAACGACCGATAAACGATGGGCTGCGGATTGTTAAGAACCCTCTTACGATGAGTTTAAACAAACAATCATCAACCAATCTACATATGATGCCGCTGGTAGTCGCGTTGATCGCCGTGATCATCATACTGGCCCTCATACCCCTCACCAAGAGAGCCACGTCAACCAAGCTGCGGACGTTCTAGGCGACGGTGACCGAAAAGCGCAAGGAGACGAGCATCATCTACGTGGGGTTCTTCACGCCCACCGTCAAGCACATCCTGGTAACCGACAGAGGGCTCCAGGCGGAGGCCACCAAGGAAGCCTACATGGCGACCGATGTCGGCGACACGGTGACCGTGGCCGAGTACAGCGACGGCGCCTACAGAGTGGATCAGTGACAAATAAAACTTAATAGACCTCGCTACGGGGGCAAGCCATCCAAATGGATTCCTCCACTGCGTTAGAAGAGCATACCTCCAGCGGACGCAACACACTGGAGAGCAAGCTCGCAGCCCTCCACAGCCACGCCGTTGAGCTAAACACCGCGAAAAACCTCCAAGAAATCTATGAATGCACGATAAACGCGATGGTGGAGACCTTCAAATACGAGAGGGTGGACATCCTGAGGGTCCAGGGCAGTAAACTAGTGCAGGTAGCCAAGTATGGGGGAATCCCCGCCGGCGTGGAGCTGCCTCTCGACAGAAAAGGGGTGACGATCCGAGCCGTCAAAGAGAAGAGAAGCATCCTCGTGAACGACATAGAGCAGAGCCAAGACTACGTCTTCGTGGTAAACCCCGATACGGGGCAGCCCTACTACGAGTACGCGCTTTCTAAGGCCGAGCTCGCGTCCCCGATAATCGTCGACGGCGAGGCAGTCGGGGTCCTCAACATAGAGAGCACCGAGAAAGACGCGTTCACGGAGCTAGACAGGCAGCAGCTGGAGATACTGGCCAACCACGTGGCCACGGCGATAGACCGAATAGCCAACCTCGAGGAGGTCCAGAGACTGGGCCGGGAGCAGAACAGGAAACTCATGGAGGGTTTCAGAAGGGTCTCCAGCATGGCCAGGCATGACCTGCGCGGACCGCTGGGCAACATCGGCATCGCGGCCCACATCCTGAGGCAGAACCCAGACAAATCTGACATGTTCAGAATCATCGAGAGCAACCTGAAGCATGCAGACAATATTCTGGACAACTGGAAGGAGCTCACGTTGAGAGGGGAGATCACAAGATTAAGAATAAACATGAGAGCCTTAGTGGAGGAGGTTCTCAGAAGCATGATGATCCCCAACAACGTCGAGACAGAGATCGACGTCCCTGATGACCTAGTTTACTTGCTTGACATGAGAGGCACGGCGAGGATACTAACCAACCTGTTTATGAACTCCATGGACGCCATGCCCCAGGGAGGAAAACTAGGGATAACCGCATACGGTGACGACGGCGGGCTCGTCATCGAAGTATCGGATACCGGTGTGGGGATACCGGATGAACACAGAGATAAAATTTTCACACCCTTCTTCACGACGAAGGCCACGGGCGTCGGGCTCGGCCTCGCCTACATCAAGGAGACCGTCGAAGCCCACGGCGGCACTGTGAGGTACACGGCTACACCAGGCGAGGGAACCACCTTCACAATAAGAATCCCCGACGCATAGCCGGGCTACCAAAGCTTCCACAACCCTTTACATTAGCTTGATCTCGTCTTCGTCGAAGAGGAAGACCTCCTCCACCGGCTCGCCGAAGGCCGTGGCGATCCGCACCGCCAGCAGCAGCGA
>DAOVEE010000284.1 GCA_030669135.1 Candidatus Bathyarchaeota archaeon
GTCACCTTGCTGTAGTCGGCGTCCCTGTACGGGTAGATGGCTGCGAGGCGTTCGCCGTCCTCTATCACCGCCTCTCCTCCGCCCAAGACGACGGGCTTCTTCATGCCTATCCCGAGGAACTCCTCGCCCTCCGCGGCCTCCCTCATGAGCAGCGGGCCCCCGAGGAGGCCGGTGTCGAAGCTGGCGACAGGGATCGCCGACTCCATGGAGACGAGGTTGTAGGCGTCCACCCACGTGTTTATCTTGGGGACGGGGTTGCCCCTGAGCACCCTTCTTATGAGGGCCTCCGCGGCGGGTCTGATCTTGGTGGGGTCGATGCTCATCTTCCAGAAGAAGTCTCTGTACGCCCTGAACGTTGGGTGCTCCCTCAGCTCCTCGATGTCCCATCGCTCCTGTATCCTGTTGGCGACCTCCGTCTTGTACTGCTCCAGCTCTGGGCTCTCCCTGGCGACGGTCACGCCGCTGAAACTCACTATCTGGGCGGCCAGCCCGGGGAACCGTCCCTGCAGCTCTCGGCTCAGCTTGAGGTACTCCAAGTCTAGTGCCTCCCGGAGTTCGAGTCTGTCTTGGCTAGGTCCCTTATCCTGTTCTCGCCGTCTATATCCTGAACTATCCTGTGGACATCGGGGGGCACCAGGTCACTCCAGTCCTCCGTCTCCAGTATCCTCCGCCTTATCTCGGTTGCCTCGTACTTGCCGCGCTGGAACATGGGTATGTGCCTGACCTCGTATCCGGCCTCTATCAGCAGCCGCCTCGTCAGGGGCTGGTTGCTGTAGACGAGGTCGAACCGCGGCGTCTGGCTCTCCACGGCGCTCACCCAGACCCTGTGGGCGGGGGCGTCCGGTATGGGTATGATCATGTACCGTTCGGTGGGTATCTCTGCGGCGTCGAGGGCGGCGCGGATCATCTCGATGCGCTCCCCGGCGGTGAAGGGGTTGTCGTGCTCGTGGCTCATCTGGGCGCTGCCCACCACTAGCACGAGCTCGTCGCTCTCCTCCAGTATCTTCTCGATGGCGTAGAGGTGCCCGTAGTGGAAGGGCTGGAACCTGCCTACGAATAATGCGCGGGTCACTTGCTTCTCTCCCTTTGCTTGAATGGAGGGGACAACCGGTTTATGTGTTTCCCCGGGTGTTCTATGTGTTGAAACACGTGTTCTAAACTGTAGCATTATACTCGACACCGTTCATGAGATCGTGAATCAAGATGAACTCAACTAAGACATGGTTAATAGCGATCCTTGTCATCGGGGCGCTTCCAGCCCTCTCGATATACGCCTGGCAGACCACACCGGTGTTCACGGAACAAACGGCGGTGAAGACGGCGACCAGGTTCATTTCAGAGGCGCCGACGTATAGCTGGGACGGCGTGGAGGGCTCCATCCAGGTCCTAGACTCCTATAAGACTCAGACCCCGGAGGCCGTCTGGACTGTCGTCATCGAGTTTACGTGCGCCAACGCGGGCTACGGCGACAGATCCGGCCAGATGGTGGCTTCCGTCGTCACCGACCACGTCGTCACCATCACCGTGGAGGACGGCGCCGTTGTGAAGGCAGTTGTCGACAGCGTCTGGGATGAGCTACGCCAGACCATGGCGATGCACGACGACACGACGCCCATGGAGGCGGAGGAGATGGCGATCGAGTTCGTTGAGAGCTCGCCGACCTTCAGCTTTGACGGCGTCCCCGGCTCAATAGAGGTCGTGGACGTCGTGGCGGCTGAGAGCTATCCCGTCCAGTACTTCATCACCGTCGCGTTCGAGTGCAGCCACGCAGGGTATGG
>DAOVEE010000193.1 GCA_030669135.1 Candidatus Bathyarchaeota archaeon
ACGGGCTACGAGAACACGCCTGAGGACTACGTGTTCCCATTGATCAAGGAACAGGGCAGACGCCTCGATGAGGTGTCAATTATCGTTAATACTCACAGGGACGGCGACCACATCAGGGGCAACACCGTGTTCAAAGAGCGGACAGGCGCACCAGTTGCCATACATGAGCTTGAAATGGAGGCAGTGCCGACAGCAGACACCAAGCTCGGGGACAACGTGACGCTGGGGGATAGAAGCTTTAAGGTCATACATACTCCCGGACATAGACCCGGAGCTGTCTGTCTCTACGATGAGGGGAGTAAAGTCTTGTTGACGGGGGACAGTGTCTGTGGGACACGGGAGAACCTTATCAGGATGGATAAAAACATCTACATCGACTCTCTGAAGAGGTTGCTGGAGCTTGACGTGGAGTTGATGATAATGTCACATCCCTTCGCCCCCCTAGGTAAAGACGTCCTGAGAGGCGGCGAAGCTAGGCAGATGATCGAGGCGAGCATAGAGATAGCCGTGAACCTCAAACAAAACTAGGCGCGCGCGATTGGGAGTGTGATATCAACCATATTAGATCGTCACTCATTAGGTATAAGTAAAGAAAAGAGTGTGAGGGTGAAGAAAGGTGATTTTTGGATAAAATTATGGATTGAGTAAGCATATGCTAAAAATTTTATTATGTACAAAGGGTTCTCTCCGCTCTTGGCTGTAATATCTATTTAACGGTTTACTGTAAACGGAATACATGAAAATGAGAGTGATGGCGGCTGCCTCCTCAGCGAGCTCCAAAGGGTCTTCTTCACAGAGAGTCGCACCCAGGCAACCAAACACCCCCACGCATGTCAAGCTTTAAACCCAGACACCAGAAAGATACACCGATCCATATGCCCGAATACGACGCCCTCATAATCAACGCCACCATAGTTGACGGCCTCAACAAGGCCCACACAGGCGGCGTCGCCATAAAAGGAACCAGAATCATACAGACCGGAGACCCACAGGGAGACGCCGCAACCGTTATCGACGCCCAAGGCCTCACCGCCGTCCCCGGCTTCGTCGACCCCCACAGCCACGCCGACTGGGGCCTCCCATGGTACCCCAACTGCGAGAGTGCCGTCTTGCAGGGCTGCACCACGGTAGTCGCAGGCCAGTGCGGAGGCAGCCCGGCCCCTATCAACCAGTACATACGCCCCCCCGGCGTCCTATTCGACGAAGTATACCAGCGCAACCCCTACCTCTACCACGGCCCAAGCCTCCACAAGATAGAAGACATCAACACACTCATGGAGGAAAAATACGGCTGGACCATCGACTACCGCACCATGGCCGAGTACTTCGACCACGTCCTCACCAAAGGCATCTCCATTAACTATGTCCCCCTCATAGGCCACGGCACCGTAAGGTACGCCGTCATGGGAGAAGACTACAAACGAGAGGCGACCCAAGCCGAGATCGACCGGATGAAGGAACTCATCCACCAGGGTATGCAACAAGGCTGCCACGGCATGTCATCCGGTCTAGACTACGACCCAGACGTATTCGCCACTCCTGACGAGATGAACCAGTGCGTAGCCGCGCTCAAGGAATACGACGGCATCTACGTTCCTCACTGGAGACGCACCGGCAGAAGAAGACAGGTCAAGGTGGGCAGCTACCGCAGCGAACCCATAAAGGGAATTCTCGAAGTAATAGAGGCCTCCAGAGCGACAGGCGTAAGGCTCAACATAGCCCACTTGGCCCCTGGGTGGTACAGCCAGCCCCCCATGACCCCCGAGATAGGGGCAGCCGTCGGGAAAGCGACCCTCGAACCCATCGACCGAGCCATCCAGGAGGGGCTGGACATCAACTTCGACGTGATACCATGGCAGTGCTGGGAGCCCTTCCCCTACCTCTGCAGCCTCCACTTCACCCAGTGGCTGCGGCTCCTCGGCAGCCGAGAGAAACTCGCCGAGTGGCTCAAATCAGAGGAGTTCAGGGAGAAGGCTTGGAAGGAGATAGAGTCCGGAAACCTCTTCCAACGCCTCGTTGTAAACCCCTGCATCAACCCCCACTGGGCGGAGAACCTCAGAATCGTGACTCACAGCGACGCAGAAACCGCGGGCAAGACCCTCCAAGAGGCGTCAGAGAACAGGGGGAAAGACCCGTGGAACACCCTCTGCGACCTCATCACGGAGGACCCCGACAGCAAGGCCAGCCACACCGACTACCGTGGGATAGAGGCGCAGATGAAGGAGTTCTTCAGACACCCCCTGGGCGCAGTGGGGCTCGACGTAGGCGTCTCCGACGACAAAGACACCGAGAACAGGACGCCCCCCTACGCCACGCCGCTACCCGACCAGTTCACGGGGTACCCCAAGTTCTTCACAAGATACGTCCGCGACAGCGACTTCCTCACCATAGAGGAAGCCGTATACAAGTGCGCGACGCTCCCCGCGAAGACATACAGGCTAAAAGACCGGGGCACCTTGGCCCCCGGCGCATACGCGGACATAGCCCTCATAGACATGGAGAACCTCGGAATCGTCGGACACCCCGAGCTATCCGTGACATACCCCACCGGCGTACCCTACGTATGGGTGAACGGGAAACTGGTAGTCGAGAACGGCGCCCACAGCGGGGCTAGACCCGGAGAGATAATACTCCGCGGCTAGAAGATGATGAACAGCCAGAGAAGCACGTCCCCGAAGGCCACGGAGAGTATGTACCCCGCGGTTATCAGCACCAGGTAGGGAAGCGTCGCCGAGACCCACACCCTCTCGACGCCCCTCTCACCGAGAAGCCTGAACTCCTCCGCCGCCTTCCCGTCGTCCCAGATGTCGGGCCTGAGCCTGATCTTGCCGTCTGGCTCCTCCAGCGGGTACTGGTACGGCGGCCCCCTGACGTCGCCCAGCCTCACGTTGACGGCGGTGAACATGAGAGCCGCCTTCCTCAGGACAGAGATGTCCCGGTGTCTCTCGAAGAGGTCCGCCCCGCCGCAGACGGCGCCAAGGTTTCGGGCCAAGGCGACGAGCGGCGTCACGATCCCGGCTATGGCGGTGTTCGAGATGAGGGTGAAGGCGTAGAAGGGCGGCGTCCAGCCCCATTTATACAGCAGGTAGACAGGGGCCCTAGGGTGTATAATGGACAGCGCTATGAATGCCAGGAGGTCGGCACCCCCGAACAGCCTGAAATAGCCGAGGACGAGCCCCACCGCGACCATGAAGCCAACCGAGAACACAAGCTGACGCACTGTGAGGGTCC
>DAOVEE010000068.1 GCA_030669135.1 Candidatus Bathyarchaeota archaeon
TGTGCGCCGGTATGGACCACACCACGAGGTACGCCGAGATTAGTATGGGCACCACGGCTCCGCCGAGGTTGACGGTGATGTAGGTCCGCCTGACCCCCATCTCCGTTCGAGGCAGCCTCCATGTCACCATCCAGAACCTGACCTCCCTGTACGTGTAGATGGGCACCCGGGCCTCCACCGTCGTCAAAGGAATGTTGACGTAGCTGCCGACCAGGCTCAGGAATAGCACTGCCCCGTACGCCTCGGGCGGTACCCCTATGGCGTCCACCAAGAGGTTCCTGAAGAACGCCGTGAAGACGGAGCCCACGAGGACGAAGAGAAGGAACAGCACCCCTAGGTACAGGAAGCTGAAAGGTCTGAAAACGAACCTCCGGGGCCCAGAAGCCACAAGCACACTCTCCGAGTCGTATGACTAGGAGCCAACCCGGAATAAGGTTTCGGTGTTCAGGGTAGCGATCCTAGCTACCTCCCCGGGCTCCATTCCTTTTATACCCGCCAGCGCGTGGACGGTGAGCCAGACATCCGCCGGCTCAGACCTCCTGCCCAGCCTCCTGAGATGCACGGGCGAGTCCGTCTCAACGAGTATGCGCTCCATGGGCGCCTCCGCGAGAACCGCCCTGTGCCCCTTGCTGTACTCCGCCGCCGGCGTCGCGGAGACGTAGAACCCCGAGTCCAATATCAACCTCAGCGTCTTAAGCGGCCCGTCGTACCAGTGGAACACGGCGCCGGGCACGTCGTGCCGCCTGAGGATGTCCAGGGAGTCCCTGTACGCGGAGCGGCTGTGAACGGCGACGGGCAGCCCCTCCTCGGCGGCGACCTCCAAGAGCCCAGAGTAGAGCGTGCGCATCTTCTCCCTGACCTCCGCCGCCTTGGCGAAGGGGTAAGCGTAGTCGAGCCCCACCTCGCCGATGAGGGCCGCCCTGCCCGCGTATTCCCTGACGAACCTCAGCGCCTCCCCGTGATCCACCTTGAGCACCTCCGAGGGGTGCACACCTATGCCGGGATACACGTAGCCTTGATGCCTCTCGGCTAGCTCCAACGCGTACGCGGACGACTCGACGTTGCCTCCGACGGCCACCACGGCGTCGACCCCCGACTCCTTGGCACGGCCTATTACCGCCTCGGCGTCCCCGTAGCCCTCCATGTGGGCGTGGGAGTCGATGACGCGCCTCAAAACAAGCACTCCATGGGGGTCAGCTGATCTTCTCTACCCGGATATCCAGCTCGGCCCAGTTCCTGCTCCTGCTCCTGTACGTGATCCTGTACGTCTCGTCCAGCTCGAACTCGTACGTCCCCGGCAGCTTCAGTTTCCCGTTGCCGTAGCTGAACACCAGCGTGCTGTCCTCGGTGTGGTAGACCGCGAAAATCTTCGCCTCCCACACCTGCTCAGGGGGGTTGATGTAGTTGACCGCCGTCACCACGAACACGACGCCCACAAGGAACAGCGCAGCCAGAAGCGCCGCCCGCTCCCTGCTGTCCATCTCGCCGAGCCTCATATCAACACAATTGCCGCCGCTCCGCTAAATAAAGTTCTCTATGACGCTAGATGATGGGTGCCAGAATGAACGCGGCGATGCAAGCCGCCGCCTCTAAGCCCACGAGGATGAGGGTCACCTGCCACTCCTTGTAGTCGCCCATCCGCATCGCCAGGTGGGTGAGTCCCCTAATCTTCTCGCTCCGGGGCTTAACGGTGCCGTCAGGCTGGAGCACCCCGTAGCTCTCGGCCTCGAACCCGGACAACGCCTTCAGCACGGCCTCAGCCGCGTAGGGTATGAAGCACAGCATGGCGAACTTCTCCATGTTGCCTATCACCGCGACGCACGCGCAGACGGCGCCTATGGTGTAGTTGAGGTCCCCGGGGAAAACCTTCGCCGGGTACCAGTTGTACCTGAGGAAAGCGAGCAGAGCCGCCGCGAAGCACAGCGCAATCATCGCCGCGTTATAGTGGCCATGCATGTACGCGTAGACGCCCAGGCTCAGGTGGAGCACGATCCCCATCCCCGCCTCAAGCCCGTTGAACCCGGCGAGGAAGTTAGTCGCGTTGCTGCAGCACAGCACCGCCAACGGCACCAGCACCAGCGGGTAAGCCAGCCCCAGCTCCACGCGTCCTATGAACGGCAGCGTCATCCGGCTCACACCAGCGTTCACGGCGGCGAGGGGCACAGCCGCGGGGAGCGGGATGAAGAAGTAGAGCCACCTGGGTATCCCCACCTTCTTGTACTGCTCGAAGAAGCCCTCCCCCTCACGCGTCTTGATCAACGCCGTCAACGAGTCGAATATCCCTATGAGGGTGATGATGAGTATGGTGTTGAGGCTGGCGAGGATGTATATTATTCCCGAGAGCCGGGGCGGCACGAATATCTCCACGCCGATGAAGAAGAACACGCCCATCAGGAACCCTACGACGACGCCGGGGCCGCCCATATCCGCCACCGCGGTCTCGTCCGCCTTCATGATGTCCCTGCCCACGATGCCCGCCGCGTGCATGTACCTGTTGAAGTAGGGGATCATCAGGTAGGTGACCACGAAGCTGAAGGATACCGCGCCTAGGATGCTCAATGGGACGCTGCTCAAACCATTACCCAAACCCATATTGCCTAGCTGTTTTATCATACTTACCCTGAAACAGCCTCCGCCGACGGAGAAAACCATCTTGAAAGCCCTGATAGTTGACGCCCTCGCCTCAGGCAAGGGGACGCGTAAGACCACTAGAGACGTCATAGGGGCTGGGCCGCGCACCGTCGCAGGGGTGCTGGAGGCACACGGCCACGAGACCAAGATAGCACCGGTGGAGCTCTATCTAGGCGGGAGACGCGGCGAAGCAGAGTACGACGCCCTCCTGGTGAGCGGGATGACCAGCGACCTGCAGGCGATCCAGCGCACCGTGAAGAAGTGGAGGCGAAGCAGCGGCGGCCCCGTCCTCCTCGGTGGCCCCGCCGCCAGCGAACCGGAGAGAGTCCTCTCCAAGACCGGCGCAGACCTAGCCATCGTCGGGGAGAGCGAGGATACCCTGGCCGAACTCCTCTCCATAGGGCTGGACGCTCTAGACGGTAGAGGCTTTGAAGACATCAGAGGCGTCGCTTACCGTATGCGAGACGGGGTCAGGGTCAACCCCCTGAGACCCGTCCAGGGCAGGGACATCTTCGAGCGGTACAGGCCGTCGACGCGGCGCATCAAGGATTATCCCCTCCACTACGCGGCGAGGGTGTACGTCGAGGCGGTCCGGGGGTGCAGCAACTACCACAGGGCGAGGCTCGGCCCCCTGGGCGACGCATGCACCTACTGTGAGCGGTGTACAACCGCGGGCCTGGAGGAGAGGTACGACTGCCCCGTGGGGATACCGCCCGGCTGCGGCTACTGCTCCGTGCCCAGCCTCTACGGCCCCCCCAAGTCGAGGCCCGCGAAGACCGTGCTAGACGAGGCGAGGCGTCTCCTGGATCTAGGCGTCCGACGGATCGTCCTCAGCGCCCCGGGGCTGCTCGACTACGGGAGAGACCTCCTCGTCGAACCCGAGCCCCTGACCGACCCGAGGAGCCCGGAGCCCAACTACGAGGCCCTCGAGGAGCTGCTGGCCGGCCTCAGCGCGTTGCCCCGGGTCGCCGAAGGCGAGGCGTCTGTGATGGCGGAGAACATCAAGGCCGCGCTGGTGACCGAGAGGGCGGCGGACCTCCTCGGCGTCTACCTCCGGGGCACCCCTATAAACCTCGGGTTCGAGACCGGCAGCGAAGCCCACAGCGCGGCGCTGGGGAGACCGGACACGCCCTCCGAGACCTTGACGGCGCTCAGGCGACTTAAAAAAGTGGGCTTGAAGCCCTACGTGTACTTCATCCATGGGCTCCCAGGCCAGAGCGAGGAGAACGTGTCGGAGACCGTCCGGACCATACATGAGGCGGTGAGGCTCGGCTCCGAGAGGGTGATACTGTACAGGTTCACGTCCCTCCCGATGTCCGCCTTCGCTGGCTGCCCCTCGGGCCCGCCCGCCGCGAGGGACCCACTGAGCAGGAGGATCTGGGAGGCCGCCCGGGAGGCGAACAGAGGCAGGAAGGAGGCCATGGTGGGGCAGAGGCTCCGGGTCGTGGTGGCGGAGCCGTACGACAGGGACCGCAGGTACATGGTGGCGTACCCGCTAAGGCACGGCCCCGTTGTGCTGCTGGAGGGCGCGGAGGGCCGAGAGGGGGAGATTCTGGACGTCACCGTGGCCGACGTGGCGTCGGATCGGATGGTTAGGGCCCGCTGATATTCGCTATGTTTTAAAGAGAGGGTTTAGAGTTATGTTAGGGTCGAAGAGAAATGGCAGATGCTTCCAGCTCAGATAAAATGAACCCGGAGGGGCCGGTGTACGAGTGCGTGCGCTGCGGGCGGCGGGTCCCCCACAGCGACCTCCAGAAGTACATCAGCTTCAGGTGCCCCATCTGCGGGTACAGGATTTTCCGCAAGGTGAGGGCCCAAGTCGTCAAGAGGGTGAAGGCGAGATAGCGATGGCTAGCCTGAAGACAGCGAAGACACTGGAGGAGAAGAGGGCCGCCCTCATCATAAAGTACAGGAAGATAAAAGTCGACAGCGTCGAGAAGGACGAGGATAGGATCGTCTACCGCATGAGCAGGGGCGACGAGAAATATATAATGCACGTGCTGCTGGGGAAGAAGACCATAGGCATCGCCTATATACGTGAACTCAGGGACAAGGTGAACGAGGAGGAAGCCACCGGCGGCCTCGTCGTCGGCGACGGCAAGTACACGTACTCCGCGAGGAGCTCCGCCCCCGAGATGCGCATAGAGCTCATACCGCCGACGCTGCCCACCTTCGACATCTTCGAGCACGATCTGGTGCCCCTCCACGAGGTGGTGTCGCAGGAGGAGAGGAAGGAACTGTCAAAGAAGTACCACGCTGAGCCGTTCCAGTTCCCGTGGATAAAGAGCGTGGACCCCATCTCTATCATCTTGGGGGCTAAGCCCGGCGACGTCGTACGGATCACGCAGAAGAGCGAGACCGCCGGGAAGTACGAAACCTACAGGTACGTCGTCTAGTCCACTTCTCCCTCCCTGAGCTCGCTCAGGATGACCATGGCCTCACCGAGAGACGTGTCCAGCCTGTGGCTGATCTCCTCGGCGGATACACCCGGGTCCTCGGGCAGCATCTCGTCCCTCACGTACGCCTTGTGGGCGTTGTAGAGGGGCAGCTTCTGCGCCGTCTCCACCAGTATGAGCCACACAGGGTTCTTCTTGGCGTCCTCCAAGGCCGTCACCCTTGCCTGATCTTGTCGTACATCTTGTCGAAGGTCCATCGGAGGCTGCTGTTTATCTCCCTGAGACGCCTCTCTCCGCCGTAGTTCCTGACGTGCAGCTCCTTGAGCACGCCGTCCTCCTCCTTGACCTCATACTCCAGGATCTCGCTCTGGTCTATCTCGCCGTCGGCGGCGCGCTCACGGTCGGTGGAGCTCATGTTGGCTAGCACCCTCTCCACGAGGAAGCTCTGGAAGGGCGGTATGTCAGTCTTGAACTCGTACTCAGGCTGAGGCTCGAAGAGCAGGTCCTTCCCCTCGACGTTCATCCTTCCGAGGACGGCGCCGTCTTTGCTGGTGATGGACATTCCTTCCTCGAAGCTCTCAGGCTGCAGCGTCTCCGCCTGCGGGGTAGGCTGCGGTGTCTCCGTGCGCGGCTTAGGCTGCTGGGCGGCCTTGGAGGCGGTGGGCGTCCTGAACCCCTCCGCCACGATCATCTTGTCTATCGCGGCCATGGCCGCCCTGAGGTCCGCCGCCTCGGCCTCAAGCTCAGCCATCCTCTGCTCCATGGTCTCCCTGAACTGAAGCAGCCTCTTGGTCTCCTGCTCCTCACTCAAACCGGTGCCCCCTGCTTCTCATATTCAACTCTCCATGCAGGGATTTAAAGAGGTAACGCGCACACTCAATGTGAAGACGATGTTAGGCAAGGGATTCGTCGACAGGTACGTGGAGATCAGCCGTGAGAAGGACAGCTTCCTCTGCGTCGGAATCGACCCGACGACGAGGGACATCAGGCAGAGGTACGTGGTGCCCCCGCCGCTCATAGAGGCCAGAGGCAGCAGGGAGGGGCTCAAGGAGTTCTCCCTCAACGTCATCGACGCCGTCACCCCCTACGCGCCGGTGATAAAACCCAACGCCCAGTTCCTAGTCTACGCCCTCTGCTTTGACGACCTCAAGGAGATCGTGGACAAGATCCATGACGGCGGCAGCCTGGCCCTCCTCGACATCAAACTATCTGACATAGGCACCTCGATGGACGCGGGGCTACACTGGATAGACCGTCTGGGCTTCGACGCCGTGACATTCAGCCCCTTCCCGGGCTACGAGAACGGCGTCGACGCCGTCTACAGGTGGGCCCGGGAGAGGGATAAGGGGATATTCGCCCTCTGCCGCATGAGCAATCCGGGCACCCACGACTACCAGTCCAGGCTTATGGACGGGGAGCCGTTCTACGTCCGCCTCGCCCGGGACGCACACGCCCACGGCAGCAACGGCTACGTCGTGGGCTGCACCGCCTCGGAGGAGCTAGGCATAGTCAGGAAGATCATCGGCGAGGAGTGCCTCATCCTGGCGCCCGGCCTTGGGGCTCAGGGAGGCGACCCCATGACGGCGCTGAGGCTTGGCGCCAACAGCCAAGGGGAGCGGCTCATAGTCTCGTCGTCCCGGTCGATCAACTTCGCGTACGAGTCCCTGGGCTGGGACTGGGCGAGGTACCCGGAGGCAGCCGCCAAGACGGCTGAGGAGAAACGCGACGAGCTCAACCTCATCCGCAGAAGACTCGGGAAATAATTACCGGATAAATTAATAACGAGACCCTCCAACATAATGGGAGGTTTAAACGGTTGACCAGTAAGATCTATGAGGTCAGGTTCCACGGCCGGGGCGGCCAGGGAGCCTGGACGGCCTCGCTCCTCCTCGCCCAGGCGGGGCTCATGGAGGAGAAGAACATACAGAGTTTCCCCGCGTTCGGACCTGAGCGCGCCGGCGCCCCCATCACGGCATTCACCAGGATCAGCGACGAGAAGATCCAGCTCCATTCAAGCATCTACGAGCCGGATGTCGTCGCAGTCCTGGACCCCACTCTTCTCGGGCCCGCCGTCTCGGTGGGCATCCAGAAAGGCACGAAGCTCATAGTCAACACCGACGAGTCGGCGGACGCCGTCAGGAAGAAGCTTGGCCTGAAGAACGTGGAGACCTGGACCGTGGACGCCACCACCCTCGCCCTGGACGTGCTGGGTAGGCCCATCACGAACACCGCGATGCTGGGGACCATAGTCAAGGCCACGGACGTGGTGAAGCTGGAGAGTCTAATCGAAGTCGTGAAGTCTCGTTTCGAGGGCAAGATCGGTGAACTCAACGCGGATCTAGTGAAGAAGGCTTACAAGGAGGCGAAGATGGGATGAGCAAGGAACGTACGTGGCAGGAGCTGCCCAAGGGAGCCGTGAGCTACAGGCCGAGCATGGAGTACAAGACTGGCGACTGGGGCGTAGACGCCCCCAAGATCGACCTAGACAAGTGCGTCAAGTGCAACATGTGTCACTTCTACTGCCCCGAGGGGTGCATCCACGTCGAGGAGGACGGAACCCCGGTGCCCGACCTGGAGTACTGCAAGGGCTGCGGCATCTGCGCCAAGGAATGCCCGGTAAAGGCGATAGAGATGGTGAGGAAGTAATGGTTGAACAGAAGCTTATGGGACTCAACGGCGACGAGGCGGTCGCCTACGCCACCAAGCAGGTCAACCCGGACATCGTGGCCGCTTACCCTATCACCCCCCAGACAATCATCGTGGAGCGTTTCAGCGAGTACTTTGCCGACCGTGAGGTCGACACCGAGTTCGTCGCGGTGGAGTCGGAGCACAGCGCCATGAGCAGCTGTGTCGGCGCCAGCGCCGCGGGGGCGCGTGCGTTCACCGCCACCGCCGCCAACGGCCTAGCCCTCATGTGGGAGATCGTCTACATAGCGTCCAGCCTCCGGCTGCCGATAGTGATGGCTGTGGTAAACAGGGCGCTGAGCGGCCCCATCAACATCCACAACGACCACAGCGACACCATGGGCGCCAGAGACAGCGGCTGGATACAGATCTACTGCGAGAACGCGCAGGAGGTCTACGACGCCAGCATCGCGGCGTGGAGGATCGCCGAACACCTGAAGGTCCAGCTACCCGTAATGGTGTGCCTCGACGGATTTACCCTGAGCCACACTATGGAGAACGTCATGACTCTACCCGACGACGCGGTCCAGAAGTTCGTCGGCGAACGACCGTTCATCGAGGTAGAGGGCCACATGGGTAAGGGTGAGCTCAGGCTCAACCCCGAGATGCCCCTGACAATGGGTCCGCTAGACCTCCAGGACTTCTACTACGAACACAAGATCCACCAAGTCGACGCCATGGAGCAGGCGTTGAAGTACATGAAGAACGTGGACGCGGAGTGGGCCAAGGTCAGCGGACGCAGCTACAAGTACGTCGAGCCCTACCTGATGGAGGACGCCGAGGTCGCCCTCATCGGCATGGGCTCCATGATGGGAACCGTCCGCCACATGGTGGACGAACTGCGCGCAGAGGGCGTCAAGGCCGGCATGATAAAGCTAAGGCTGTTCAGGCCGTTCCCTGTGGACGCCATCAAGAAGGCCGTCGGCGACATCCCCGTGCTGGGCGTCATTGAGAAGTGCATAAGCTTCGGCGCCCCCGCGAGCCCACTGATGGAGGAGCTGATGACCGTCTACTACCACGACAAGGAGAAGCCCATGATAGCCAACTACGTCGTCGGCCTAGGAGGCAGGGACGTGAGCCCCGACATGATAAGGGAGGCCTACAAGAGCATGGCCAAGATCAAGAAGACGGGCAAGGTGGACAAGCTATCCACCTACATAGGAGTGAGAGGTGATTAACATGAGGAAGCTAACACTGAAGGAAGCAGCGCAGATAGAGGACACCCTGACCAGCGGCCACAGGCTCTGCCCAGGATGCGCACACTCCATCGTCGCCAGGATGATAATGAAGGCCGCCTCCGACAAACCCACGTTCGTCACCAACGCCACGGGGTGCCTAGAGGTTGCGACCACCATCTTCCCGTTCACCAGCTGGAAGGTGCCGTTTCTCCACAACGCCTTCGAGAACGCGGCGGCCAACGCCAG
>DAOVEE010000166.1 GCA_030669135.1 Candidatus Bathyarchaeota archaeon
CTGATAATTATAAAAAATATTTTTAATAAAAACCAAGGAGACAAGATACGTATAAAACCGAGGGTTCGAGTATTGGTGCGGAGGGTGGAATTTGAACCCACGCCCTCTATCCGGCTTGGGCGCCAATGCCACAAGTGATTCTCGTCTAGAATCTTCTTGAGAAATCGTCGTAGACGTTTCTCCTGTGACCTATGTAAAGGACGATCACCTGCCTCCTATCCCTCTTGATCTCGTATATCGCGCGGAAGTCACCGATCCTGGTGCTCCAGAAATCCGTGTACCTCAGCCTCTTCCCCGACGCCTCAGGGTCTCCTCGCAGCTCCGTCAGCCTCTCCCTGATCTTGTTGAGCTCCTCCGCCGCCTTCGGGTGCAGGAGGACGGAGAAGTTCACTGTGATTCCTCGAGGGGGATCAGCGTCTCGGGGTGCTCCTCGGCTTCCTCGCTCCTGGCGTTGAGCATCGCCAGGAACTCCCTGGTCTTCTCCCTCTCCTCGAACAGGCTTATTATGGTCTTTATCGCGTCGCTCCGGCTCTTGAACCTCCCCTCCTCGATCCACTTATCGATGTCCTCGATCATTTTCTGGGGCAGCCTCAACTGGACCTGAGTCAACGTAGATCGTAAACAGAATTGTTTACAACTTTATTAAACGTTTCCTGTCGAACCCACGTTCGGATAATTAATTAGGGGTATTTGAGGGGGCCGCAATTATTATTGTATGTATAACATATTGGTTTGTGACGCAAACATATTTATATGACCCACCTTTTTAATCATGCGATGAAGATGTTCAAGTCATACGACGAGAGCGATATCGAGCGCAGGCTGTTCCGCGATTCGACCCAGGACGGGCTGATGGAGCTCCTCCTGGGGGTCAGCATGGTCGGCCTCGCAGCGGCCTCTGCGTCCCTCCTCTTCACGCCCCTCTACATCGCACCCCTGGCGTTCGGGAGGCATATCTCAGAGGCCATCAGAAGGCGGTACACGTACCCCAGGATCGGCTACGTTAAGCTGAGAGAGGAGCCGACGGGGAGGTCCGTGGTGGGTGTCCTTCTCTACGAGTTCCTCGTCCTCACCGGTACGGCCGCCGCCTTCCTCCTCCTCTTCGGGGACATCGCCAACTTCCGCCTCTGGGCGAGGTGGTCCCCACTGATAATCAGCGCCCTACTATTGGGCCTCTTCCTCCACCTCCGGGGGAGGTCTGGAAGTCTCAGGTATCTGGCCCTAGCCTCCATCTCGGTTGCCGCGGGCTTTGTCCTATCTGTTGTCAACATCGACCTTACTTTCCCCCACCTCTTCGGCGAGCTGGGACCGGGAGCCGTGCTCTACTTCCTCTTCGTGGGGGCAGTGATGATCGTCAGCGGGGTGGCTCGGTTCGCGTACTTCGTGTCTCGGAGCCCCGTGGCCCCGGAGGAGGGGGCATAGTGTCAAGCGGCGATGTCGAGGAAGGGAGCCTCCTTGCTGGAGTCGACAGGGTTATCCACGAGCCGGCCAGGTTCAGCGTGATGGCCCACCTCTACGCCGTGGAGAGTGCCGACTTCCTCTTCATCTCCCGCCACACGGGCCTCACCAGGGGCAACCTCTCCTCCCACATGAGGAGGCTGGAGGAGGCGGGCTACATAGAGGTGAGGAAGGACTTCGTTGGAAGGAGGCCCCACACGGTTCTCGCCATCACGGAGAGGGGGCGGGAGGCCTTCAGGGCCTACGTGTCAGGCATGAGGGACACACTGGGGAGGCTGGAGATGTGAACCTAGGTGCATGATGGTGCGGAGGGTGGGATTTGAACCCACGAACTCCTGAGAGACAAGGACCTCAACCTTGCACCTTCGACCAGACTGGGCGACCCATTAGCTGGACCTAATCAGTGGCTAATATTAGTTTAACTACACCAGTCCTCGATTATCCTGGCGCAGACACGGATCGCCTTCAGGTAGTCCTCTATGTCAATCCACTCGTCGTGCCCCCCAGAGTGCACGAGGTCCCCAGACAGAGAGCCAAAGCCGACGGTGGGAATGCCGCTGAACAGAATGGGGTTCCTGATATCGCTGGCAGTGTGCAGCGGGTTGACGTGCGGCACCTTACCGGTTACGTTCTCCACTGCCCCGCTCGCTATCTGGTATAGTGGATGATCCACCGGGGTCTCCACCGCCTGCGTCCCGAATATCCATTCGATCATCGGCGGATGCTCACTCAGCCAAGGGTCACCCTCAGAGACGCCCTTGACAGCGTCCTCTATCAGAGCCTTCACGTCACTGAGGTTCTCCCGTGGAGGGAAGGACACCGAGGCGCCTACGACGCACTCATCGCTCATGCGGGTGAGAAGCATGGAGTCTCCGCAGTTTATGTGGCTCACAAGAATGTTTGTGGATCGACCGACTGCGTCGTCCAGAGAATCGTCATGAACCTCTCTGCCCCTCGCTTCGTCAAGCCTCTCGAGGGCTTGGATCAACTGAACCGCCTTACCTATCGGGTTCGTGCCCAGGTGAGCGAAGACGGTGTGACCCGGCTCGGATGTCTCCGGCAGCCTCCCTCTTATGGTCACCCTGAAGTTCAGTAAGCCAGATGCGAAGGCTTTTATCTCGTTTAAGCCCTCGCCGGACTCGGCCGGGTGCAGATAGATCGCGGCGTCGGCTTTGTACCCCTTATCGAGCAGCGCCGTGACGCCCCTGGCGTTCCGCTTGCTCGCGGTGCTGCATAGATAAAGGTCGCCCTTCAGAGCCGCGCCGCTGCCGAGGAGCGCGTCCAAGGCTCCGATCATCGTAGCCACACCTAATAGGTCGTCAGCCACGCCCCATCCGTATACCTTACCGTCCTGGACTTCCGCCTCGAAGGGGTCATGAGTCCATTCATCTAGGCCTCGAAGCTCCTCGCTGTCAGGGTGAGCGAAGAGCATCAGGCTTCTTCCACCGCCCGTTCCGGTATGCCTTCCGACGACGCTGATGCGTTCAGAAAGATCTATGCTCTCCTCCGCTGCGAACTCCTTCTCAGGGCTAAGGCCTATGGGGAGGAGTTTAAGGGTCTCGACTTCGCACCCAAGCTCGGAGAACTTGCCGGCGACTGATCTTTGAAGCGCCTCCTCGCCGTCCCTTGAGTCCTTCACGAGCCCCCTGATTAACTGGATGTACCTATCCCTGTTCTCTTCGACGTTGTATTGGGACATTATCTGTGCACGTCTACTTCTCGGCTTTGACGGTGACCTTCTCGACGCCTTCCCGCCTCACACGGCTGCCCAGTTCGACGGCCTTCTCCTTGTCGTCTATCTCGGCGAACACGTTCAACGGTATCTCAACGTCCACCAGTCGACGAGGCACAATCTCCCCGTAGACTATGCAGAAAGACTTTACCTTGGGGTTTGGGTAGTAAGCCAGCACTCCGCCGGGGTGCTTGTTAGTCAGGAACATGTTTTCGTCCACACGGCTAGTGGTGTTCTCGAAGGGCACATCGTCGCGTGCCGGGAAATCCTCGAAGTAAACCTCACTTCCCGCGTATTGGGCGTGTAGAACCTCTGACGTAACGGGCAGAGCCTCGAGAATCGCTTTACATGTCTCAGGTGCCTTATCCTTGAGCAGCGTGGCAGTTAAGGTCCCGCCTTTCTCGAAAGATATCTCAAGCCTGGTCATACAATCACGATAAAGACTATTATTATCCTGATAAAACAATCGTAAATTGGTGCGGAGAGTGGGATTTGAACCCACGAACTCCTAAGAGATAGGAACCTCAATCCTACGCCTTTGACCATGCTGGGCGACCTCCGCTTAGAATGGGGCTGCAGCGGGGAATTGAACCCCGTCTCAAGGCTCCACAAGCCTTAGTGCTACCTTTACACCACAGCAGCCACGCATCCTCAAACAATCAGTCAATCAATTAAAAGTGTTTCGCGGGGTTGAGTCGGAGGCTCTATTGGACGCATTGAGCAGCAGCATGCCCAGATCGGCAACCAGATGGCAATAGCGCATA
>DAOVEE010000150.1 GCA_030669135.1 Candidatus Bathyarchaeota archaeon
CCCGCTCCACGAGGCTCAGCTTCTTGTCCCAGTAACGGGTGTTCACCGGGCCCCGGTAGAGCCGCCTAGGCACGACGGCCATGGCCTCGATCTCCAGCCTGGTGCGCCTCTTCTTCCTGTACTTATTGGCCTCGACGCCGCTGGCCCCCAGTATGGTGTTCAGCGACTCCGCCGCCATCCTGGTCTCGCTCTTCGTCGTCCGCTGAATGTCCTTGATGAGGGTCTCTATGGTCTTCCATGTCCCGGTGTCGCCCGGCGCAAGCCTCGCCGCCGACTCCACTGCCTTGACGGCGACCTCCATCCAGTACGCTGCGTGCGTCTTCAACAGCCGCACCGCCCCAGGTATCTCCTCGGGCGCGTTCACCGCGTCCTCGACGTAGCCCCTGAACCGTTCCAGGAGCCGGCTCTTCTCCCGAGCATGGGTCTCGGACGCGATCCACGTGGCCTCGGCGGCCCCGGCGGACGCTATGAAGTACGCGTAGGTGGCGGTGACCAGAGCCGCCCTGCGGAGCATCTCGGGGTCCACCTTGTCCATGGTGTCGAGGCTCGTGTGCCAGTACTTGTCGGGCCACTGGATGAGCATGGGGCAGCCAACGCCTACCGATGGGTCGCTGTATATGTAGTGGTCGCTGCCGCCGCTGAACGGCGTCTCCGTGTGCCTGAACAGGGCGTAGCTGCTGCTGCCGCCCAGGTTCTTCACCTCGCCGGTCACCTCCTTAAAAACGGCGGCCATGACGCTGTTCACGTAGCTGGGGAGCGCCTTGGGGGTCCGCTCCACGATGAAGCTGCCGCCGGTGACGCACTGCTTCTCGCCCACCATGTCCAGGTTCACCGCGGCCACCATCCTGGGGATGTCAGCCTCGTTAGCCGCCAGGTACGCGTAGCTGCCGCTCATCTCCGGCACCAGGGTAAACTTGATGGTCCTCCTGGGCTTGGCGAGGCTGCCCTCCGCCATCAGCTTGGACAGCGCCCGCGCCGCCTCCATGGCGGAGCCGCTTCCCGATGCGTTGTCGTTGCAGCTGGGCTGGGGGTGGCAGATGTGGGCGACAACCACCACCTGCTCCTCGGATTCACCCGGTATGGAGGCGACGGCGTTGTCCAGCTTGCCCTCGTAGAGGCTGCCCACCACCCTGGCACGGACCTTCACCGGCGTCTTGCCCTCCTTCACCAGGTCGCGGAGCCACCGGCCCCTCCTGGGGGTCAGCACGAAGCCGAAGGCTGGCTTCTCTTCACCCGCCCACCAGAAGCTGGTGTACTTGAGGACGTCGTCCAGCTCCCCCTCCGGGAGGTCCGGCTCACGTATCCAGGTGCCGTAGTAGATGAGGCCCAATGCGCCGCGCTCCTCCACGGCGAGCTGATGGACACGGGTGACGTCGCCGTCCGTGAGAACCATCTTGCCCGCGACGTCCAGCCCCTTGTAGTCCTTCTGCTCCTCCCCCTTGCCCACGTACACGACCTCCGCCTCGACGCCGTCGGGGGGCGTGGGGTGGCTGCGCTGTATGAGGCTGAGCTTCGCCTCGCTCCACCTGGCTAGGAACCGCGCCTTCTCCGCGGGCTCGACGAGCCTGAGCTCGGCGTCGAAGCAGTCCCACTCCTTGAACATGAGGCTGCTCCACGCGAACCCCTTGCCGTCGGCGGGGTAGCTGTGGATGTCGGCGTCTATGCCGGCTGCCTTCCATGTCTCCACGGCGAACCGGGCGGCGTCCCTGAGGCCGGGGCTCGCCTGTATCCTGTGGTGGCGGCTGATCTCGGCGACGTAGTTGTACGCTATCTCGCCCGAGATCTCATCCTTGAGCTTCTCGAAAACCTGTTTAAACATGATTATTTCTCGGCTTCCAACGATATATGGTTTTCATGTGTCGACCGCAACTGTGATAAAACGGTGCAGCGAAGTTGATGTATTCCGCGTGGTCAGGATGCCTAGGATCCACTACCATCCCTGCCCCCAGGCGCTGGGCGAGTACAACCACCTGACGGACACCATCATACTCCACGAGGGCTTGAAGAAGTACAGGGAGCTCCACGACGCCATACTACGCCACGAGCAGGAGCACGCCCGCATCTTCAGAGAGCACAGCGGCTGGCTCAAGCGGCTGGTTCTGAACGTGAAGCTCGACTACGAGACGCGGCTCACAGGCGCCACAAAGGTGCCCCGTAAGCTCCTCCGGGAGCTGGACCCGTCCACGCTATGGGACGACGTTTATACGGCGCTGTACATCCTGGCGTATATACCCATACTTGTTGCAGAAGGCGTCTATTATACAGTCAAGGGTTTCCTAGATTCTGAGTAAGGCTTTTATTTTCTCCGCTTGGTGTATTTGTGCGTGCCGCCGTAGCTCAGCCTGGGAGAGCGCCCGGCTGAAGACCGGGGTGCCGAGTGTTCAAATCACTCCGGCGGCACCTATTATAATTGCTTGAATGATTAATCAATCTCCTTGGGAAAAGAATAAAGGGGTTATTGTCCACTGGCTTTCATCAGTTTTGATAGTTCCTCGACCTTCTCAGGGGTCATGAGGGGGAACTGATCTCCAAGGTGCCACGGGAACACGAGGAAGAACCACCTGTTAAGACAGTTGACGTAGTTGAACCAGCTCCAAAGCAGGTCTCTGAACTCCTCCTTTGTCTTGATGCTTGGGAACGAGGCAACGATGTCCAGTGCGAACTCCTTGAGCTTGGGTAGGTTCAGCCACGGCGCGGGGCATCCCGGCGAGTCTACGTCTCCCATAAGTTTAGCCATGTGGACATTCACATATTTCCACATCTTCTTACAGTGCTCTAGGCTGAACTCTGGGTCTTCCATCGCCATCTTCATCGCTGGCTCCGCTGTCCACCAGCCCATCGCCTGAGTGTCAGCCACAAGGAAGAACAGGTTTCCCAATACCTGCCCGTCGACACTCGCCCCGCTTGGGAATATCCCGTTCTTGGACATGGCGACTTCCTCCGGTTCATCCCACCAGATGCGGTCGATGTCTTTCTCTATCGCGTCTTTTACCTCTCTCCAGTCCTTCGTCACTGCTCAACCCTCCATGCATACATGATCATAGGTTTATGCGTCCTGTACTGGGCGTTCCATACCGCTTTCCCCGCTTTCAGCATCTTATCCCAATCATCTTCTACGACCTTACCCACGATGCTTCCTCTCGCTGGAAGAGGCTCAGTGCAGGCTCCATAGATCAAGCTCAACCCACCATAGCCGCCGAAAATAGCGTAGACGACGCTTCCCGGAGAAATACGGGAGAAAAGCCACTGTTTTCTCCCCAGTGGTTGCGCCTGGGTGCCTGTCTGCACAGGGTGACGTGGGGGTCTCGACTCTCCGCTGAACTCTTCGCCAGTGGACACGGGATGCCTGCAGAACAGTTTTAGTGGTTTCTCTAGGTTCTTCCAGAGTATCTCGCATAGCTCAGGCTCCTCATCTTCAAGGAGTGTAGCCCGTACCACAAGTTCTTCACTGGGCCACTCTAACTGGATCATTTTTGACATATCAGATTCTATTAAAAGTAATCTCTTTAGCTATAAAATAATTAACATCTCTATGAATAACGTCTCTTTTTAGGGTTTTTCTCAGGTTTTCGCTTATTTTATCCGGAACTTAAAATGTTGTTGTAGTGATAGAAGTTTAATGCGCGCGCTCTAGGAGATAAAAAGCCAATAAAAGGTCGAATAAAACCCTCCCTTTTTTTAGCGTGCACGATTTAATAGATTTAAGCATTCATTTTCTTCATCTATGTTGAAAATTTGCTTTAAAAAAAATATCATAAATAATAGAGGATTTTGATTATCCTTGTTCTTTATTCTCGGGCTATTTTTTTCGTTGAGTATTGTTTGAAGCAGCAATGAATGGTATGCAGGACTGATTTACCCACGCCCAAGCACACCGGGAAACCACCCTCAAACCCCGTCTCAGAGTCCCGACCCACCAAGATCCACCAGTCCCCACCATTCCCCAGCAGCAGATCGATAGCTTACGCTGTCAGCCTATACCCAGCGTGTTCAGCTGGAGGAGGTTATAGCACAGACACGCGAAAACCATCTTCACATGCACTCTGGGCAACAATGTCACCAACACATGCCCAGAGCTAAACACCCTTTTAATCACAGCGAACGGCCGCTCCCCTGGACACCGTTTCCTGCTTATCCTCTTGTTCCTGAGCAGGTCCCAGATACTCAGCGGATGATCCCTAGCCCCACGCCTCATCGTCGCGTCCCAGCCACGTGGTTCCACGCCCTGGTATCCCTTATCCCGGTACACCACCTCACCAGGCAGAGAAAGGTCTACCCTGCTGTCATGGACGCTAGCAGTCGTCGTCTCCAGGTCCCTGATGAGGCCGTGATCCAGGTCCATCTTCATATGCAGCTTGTACCCGTAGTAGGATCTGCTTCCCTTCTTCGTCCACGTGCCGTCTCTTGACCGCCGTGTCTTCGCCTCTGTTCCTCTTGGCTTGTCAGCCCTTGCATGACCCGGGTCGGCGGTGATGAACGTGGCGTCCTGCACTACACCCTTCCGGACCTTCAAACCCTTCGCGTCGAGCTGACGCTGCAACTCAGCCCACACCTCCTGGTCCTTACCGGTCTCCGCTAACCGTTCTCTGAACCGCCACACCGTCGAGTAATCCGGGGCTTTCTCGGGGAACCCGAGGAACCGTTGGAAGCTTAGCCGGTCATCCACCTGCCGCTCCAGCTCCGGGTCACTCA
>DAOVEE010000257.1 GCA_030669135.1 Candidatus Bathyarchaeota archaeon
TGCTGCGCCACTACCTGAGGCTCAGCCAGATGACGCTGGGAATGGAGATGGAGATCGACTTGGGCGTCGGCACCTGCACCATGAAGTACAGCCCCAAGATCAACGAGGCACTGGCGGCGCTTATAGGGGACATCCACCCCCTCCAGCCGGAGGAGACCATGCAGGGCATCTTGGAGATAGCGTACGAGTTCGGGGACGTTTATCTCCGGGAGATCAGCGGCATGGACGCGTTCACGTTCCAGCCCCCCGGCGGCTCGGCTGGGTGCTACAACAACGCCCTCATCATGCGTAAGTACCATCGAGACAACGGTGAGCCGGAGCGGGACGAGGTCGTCACCACCATATTCAGCCACCCGTGCGACGCCGCGACCCCCGCCACGGCGGGCTTCAAGGTGATAACCCTGTACCCTGACCCCGAGACGGGGTTACCGGACACGGAGGCGCTGAAGGAGGCGGTGGGCCCCAGGACGGCTGGCTGCTTCATCACCAACCCCGAGGACACGGGCATCTTCAACAAGAGCATAGACGAGTGGACGGGCATCGTCCACGACGCCGGCGGCCTCTGCAGCTACGACCAGGCCAACGCTAACGCCATTATGGGTGTAACCAGGGCCCGTGAGGCGGGGTTCGACATGCTGTTTTTCAACCTCCACAAGACTTTCAGCAGCCCCCACGGCAGCAGTGGCCCAGGCTCGGCCGCCGTCGGAGTAACCAGTGAGCTCGAGGAGTACCTGCCGGTGCCGGTCATAGTCAAGAAGGACGGGGCCTACCACCTCGACTATGACCGCCCCAAGAGCATCGGCAAGGTCAGGGACTTCATGGGCAACCTACAGGTAGTGCTGCGGAGCTACGCGTGGTGCGTGGCCATGGGGGCCAGGGGTCTCAGGGAGGCCGCCGAGGTGAGCATGGTCAACAACCAGTACCTCGTGGAGAAGGTGAGGAAGATCAGGGGCGTCTCCCTGCCCTTCAAGGGTAGACGTGTCGACCAGGCCCGTTGGAGCCTCGAGAAGATGAAGGAGGAGACAGGGGTAGGGGTGGGCGACGTCAACCGCAGGGTTATCGACTACGGGGTCCAGAGCATGTTCACGAGCCACCACCCGTGGCTGGTGCCCGAGCCATTCACCCCGGAGCCCTGCGAGACCTACAGCAAGGCCGACATAGACTACTGGTGCGCGGTGCTTGAGAGGGTCTGCGAGGAGGCTTACAGTGACCCCGAGCTGGTTAAGACGGCGCCCCACAACAGCAGCAACCACCGGGTGGTGTTCGACGGCTTCGACGACCCGGAGAGGTGGGCCATGAGCTGGAGAGCGTATAAGAGGAAGAGGGGAATGGAATGAGGCTGGAAGGCAAGATAGCGGTCGTGACGGGGGCCATGCAGGGCATAGGCGCCGGCGTGAGCCGGGTCCTGGCCCGCAACGGCGCCACGGTGATACTCACAGACGTCTCGCCGAGGGTTGAGGAGACGGCTAGGAGCATAGCAGAGGAGGGATACGCGGCGGAGCACCACGTCATGGACGTCACCGACCCGGAGCAGGTCAGCGAAGTCTTCGAGGAGATAACGGTGAGGCATGGACGCGTCGACGTCCTCGTGAACAACGCAGGCATCTACCCACGGAGGAAGCTGGTGGAGATGGACGAGGAGTTCCTCCACAGGATGTTCGAGATAAACTTGTTCGGAATGTTCAGGTGCGCCAGGGCGGTGCTCCCCGGCATGATGGAGCGAAGGTACGGCAAGATAGTCAACATGAGCAGCGTCACGGGGTCCATGGTGGGCGCCCCGGGCGGCGGTCAGACGGCGTACGGCGCCACCAAGGCAGCGGTGATAGGGTTCACCAAGGCCCTCGCCCTTGAGACGGCCCAGTATGGCATCAACGTGAACACCATCCTACCAGGTTACATCCACAGCCCCAGCGCCTACGGGCTCAGGGGAAGCGAGGAAGCCGGCGACGCCGAGGAGAAGATGCGGGAGTTCGGGTACAAGATACCCGTGGGCCGCCAGGGCTCTCCCGAGGACGTTGGCAACTTGGTGCTGTTTCTCGCGTCGGACGAGTCCAGCTACCTGACGGGCTCTGAGATAGTGATAGACGGCGGCAACATACTCCAGGAGGAGTACCTGGGCCCCTACAAGCCCAAGTAGGCTAATAGGTCAGGTACGAGAGCCGCAGGAGGCTCGTCTCACTCTGCCTTGTATAGGGTTCTTCTCCTGTAGCCCGTGACCACCTTGTAG
>DAOVEE010000155.1 GCA_030669135.1 Candidatus Bathyarchaeota archaeon
CACGCTTTCTCCACGCTTGGCGGGTCCCCGGGCACGACCCTGAGGCAGAACCCGAACCTGTTGAGGTCCATGGCGCAGTGGAAGTCGTCCTCCACGAACTCGGGCTGCTCGGGGTCGAAAAACTTGGCGCCCTGTGGGTGCTCCCTGATCCTCTGCTTCATGGAGGCGAAGTCGGGTTCGAGGCCGCTGAGTCTCTTCTCTATGTACTCGGCGAGGGACTCGTCCTCAGGGCTCTTCACCCTTCCGCCCCAGCCCATCGCGACGAGGCTGACGGTCTCGGGGTCCTTCCTCTTGATGTACTCGACGATGGCGTCCGCCATCACGAAGCTGCCCAGCAGTATCTCTTCCGCCCCGACGGCGTTGACTATGCCTTGGGTGCCTGCGCTCGTCGTCTGGACCACCGTGCGTCCAGTGAAGTCGACGCCGCTCACCTCGTAGGGACTGTTCCCGTAGTCGAAGCCGGGGACCTTCTTGCCCTCTCGCTCACCCATGAGCAACCAGTCCGGGTGCAGCTCCCTGAGCCTGAACGCCTCCTCGAGGCTACCCACGGGATGGATGATCTCGGCTCCGTTGGCCATGACGTAGGCGGCCGTGGAGAAGGCTCGGAAGACGTCTATGACGACCGTCAGGCCCCTCGCCTCCTTGGAGCCCTCGACGAGGCTGAGCCGCAGTATCTCCAAGCTATATGCCCCGGTTGACCTCGACTACGCCTCCCTTCAACACTAGAAGGATGTTGGCCTTGTCTCCTAGGACCTTGATGTCTCTGAGGGGATCCCCTTCCACGACGATTAGGTCCGCCAGCTTCCCGGGTTCCACGGTCCCTACCTGCTTCTCTAGCCCTATGCACTCGGAGCCGGTCCTCGTCGCCGCCACTATGGCCTCCATTGGGGTGAACCCGGCGTCCACGAGGTGGATGATCTCCTGGGCGTTGCCGCCGTGCCTGTTGAACGGGGTTCCGGCATCTGTGCCCATGGCCACCTTCACTCCTCCTCTGTGGCTCCTCATGACGTTTTTCCTGACCTCGTGGGCGATCTCCTCCGCCTTGTCGACGGCGTACGCCGGTATCCCGGCCTCCTTACCGTGCTGCACTATGTTCCACCCGGCCACCAGGGTGGGCACGTGGAAGCATCCCCGTTGTGCCATGAGCTTCACGGCCTCGTCGTCGATGAGGCTGCCGTGCTCTATGGTCTTGACGCCGGCGAGAACCGCGTTCTTGATGCCTGTGGCGCCGTGGGAGTGGCTGGCGACGGTCTTGCCGACGCACGCCGCCTCGTAGACCATGGCCTCGATCTCCTCGGGTGTGAACTGGGGGGTGTCCACGGGGTCGGTTGGAGACATGACTCCCCCGCTGCTGCATATCTTGACGAAGTCCGAGCCGTCCCTGAGCTGCTCCCGCGCCGCCTTGCGGCAGTCGGCTACGCCGTCAGCGATCCTGCTCATGCCCGTGTAGCTGACGCCGCTGGCGAGGTGGAAGTCGGCGTGGCCTCCCGTCATGCTGATGACCTTCCCCGCCGCCACTATCCTGGGACCCCTGACTACGCCGGCCTCCACGGCCTGCCTGAGGCTTAAGGCGAACCCGTGGGGCGCCCCCATGTCACGTACGGTGGTGAAGCCCGCCTCAAGCTCGTTCAGTGCGTTCCTGTACCCGAAGAGCTGCAACATCCCCATAGGGTACTGGAGCATAGAGAAGATGTTGGGATCGCCGTTGCTGCACAGGTGGAGGTGGCTGTCGATGAGCCCCGGTAGAACCGTCCTTCCCGCCGCGTCGACGACCTCGGCGCCCTTGGGGACGTCGAGCCCTCTCCCGACCTTCTCGAACCTGTCTCCCTTGATGACGATAACGGCGTCGTCGACCGGCTTGCCGCCGGAGCCGTCGATGAGCTTGGCACCCGTTATTGCCTTGACTATGTCCGTCAAATCAGTTCAAAGAAAAATGCGTGAGCTGGTATAAGTTGTTACCCTAGGGGCGCCGGCCTCAAGGCGTTGATCTTCTCATGGAAGTCCACTGGGTCGCCGCTGCTGATGGCGAAAAGCATCTCCTGTATGCGGCTTGTGGTTTCCTTGATGTCTCCTGATCCTCCTTGGACGCGCAGGAGGTTCCACGCCCACTCTAGGGCCTCGAAGGCACCTATCTCGTATGTTGACACGGCGAGTCACTTGATGCATACTGTCATGAACCTGTTTTAAAGGGAACGCAACGTCTCAAAGCTGAGAGTCGGGTGAATGTGGGCGGCTATGCCCAGCGTCTAACGCGGGCCATGTAGGCGACATATCTGTCTCCGAAGAACTCGATGAGCTTCCTCTCCTCGTATGAGGCTAGATAGTTGTAGAACAGGAAGACGCCCAGCAGTACAACCAGCGCCACTGCTGACGCGGTGGAGACCACGAGCCATAGGAACACCGTCATTATACCCAGGTACATGGGGTGACGGCTGAACCCGTAGACCCCGTAGTCCACCAGCTCGGCCTCCTCCCTAGCGACGCCGAATATCTGCTCGTGGGCCCTCCATCCCATGTAGCCGCCGGCTACGGTTAACACTAGGAACAGGGCGTTACGTATGGACGACGGTATGTGCTGGGAGTAGCCTGTGATCACGTGCAGCCAGAAGGAATCCAACACCCACACGATAAAGAAGATAGTAGCAACAACAGCCTGTAAGGCGTCTGCGTGGGGGGCCTCGCTCTCCTCGTAGCACTCGGGTAGCATCCATTATGCTAATGGGACTCGTATAATAAGTGAGGGCAGCCAATTCGTTCAGATATTTAGAAGAAAAGGAATGATCTCCACACATAACTTCTAAAAGAGGGAAACGCGTACACCTTGGTTGCGTGGGCTTAGGATGCTAGATATAAAGCTCATCAGAGAACAGCCCGAGAAAGTTCGGGAGAACCTAGCCAGGAGACACGACCCCGAGAAGCTTGAGCTCCTAGACCACGTCATAGAGATAGACAGGAAGTGGCGGGAGCTCACGCAGAGGGTCAACGATCTACGCAGGAGGAGGAACCAGATATCCAGCGAGATCGGTAAGGTGATGAAGGAGGGCGGCGACGCCTCCAGTCTACGGAAGGAGGCCTCAGAGATACCCTCCCGGCTCCGCGAGCTAGAGTCTCAGATGAGCGAGAGCCAGGAGCGGCTCCGGGACGGCCTCATGCGGCTGTCCAACATGCTCCACGAGTCGGTGCCCTACGGCGAGGACGACCACGACAACGTCGAAGTTCAACGGTGGGGCAAGCAGCCAGAGTTCGGTTTCGAGCCCAAAAGCCACGCGGAGATAGTCACCGCCCTGGGAATCGGCGACTTCGAGCGGGCGGCCAAGGCTGCCGGGTCGGGTTTCTACTACCTCAGGAACGAGCTGGCGCTCCTGGACCTAGCGATCCAGAGGTACGCGGTCAACCACCTGGTCAAGAAGGGGTACAGCCTCATCGTGCCCCCATACATGATCAGGCGAGCCGCCTACGAGGGCGTCACGGACCTCGCCGACTTCGAATCCGTCATGTACAAGGTAGAGGAGGAGGACCTCTACCTGATAGCCACAAGCGAGCACGCCATGGCGGTCATGCTCCAGGACGAGACGCTGCTCGCCGAGGACCTGCCCATCAGGCTGTGCGGGGTCAGCCCCTGCTTCAGACGGGAGGTGGGCGCCCACGGCAAGTACACCAGGGGCCTCTTCAGAGTGCACCAGTTCCACAAGGTAGAGCAGTTCATCTTCTCGCTGCCAGAGCAGAGCTGGGAGCTCCACGAGGAGCTGCAGAGGAACTGCGAGGAGCTCTATCAGGGGCTGGGCCTCCACTACCGGGTCGTCAACGTCTGCACGGGAGACATTGGGATCATCGCGGCGAAGAAATACGACACCGAGATATGGATGGCGGACGGCGAGTTCCGCGAGATCGGGTCCAACAGCAACTGCACCGACTACCAGGCACGCCGCCTCAACGTAAAGTACCGCCTCAAGGAAGGGGCGCCCCCCGAGGGCTTCGTCCACACCCTGAACAACACCGCCATGGCGACGAGCCGGACAATGATCGCCGTCATAGAGCAGTATCAGCGGGAGGACGGGACCGTGAAGGTGCCGGAGGCGCTGCAGCCCTACATGAACGGCCTGAAGGTCATCGACGGCAGCCTGAACAAGCTACACATCTAGTTTTCTCAACTGTCAACTAAGTTTAACACCATTTTCCTTTTATATTTATATGAAATATTGTAAGAGGATTTGACCCGCGGGTAAGGGGTTCAGATATGAAAAGAGGTTTGAGTGATATATGTTACGGGTTCTTCTCTACTCTGGCGAACCCGACTAGACTGGCGATTCTTGAGAAGCTTTCTGAGGGAGAGAAGAATGTCACAGGGCTCGCCTCGGAGCTTGGGCAAGAGCAGAGTATGGTGAGTCACAACTTGAAGATGCTTGAGCAGTGTAGCTTCGTGTTCTCCGAGAGGCGGGGCAAGAAGAAGTACGTCTCGCTGAACGAGGATACCGTAAATTCGATTTTAGGTATCGTTGAGAACCATGAG
>DAOVEE010000261.1 GCA_030669135.1 Candidatus Bathyarchaeota archaeon
AGAGGCTCTTCTACGATAGACGGTACTCGGCGGTGAAGCTGAAGGGCACCCCCGACTTTGTTAAGCTGGCCGACGCCTACGGCGCCGAGGGCGTCAGGGTGGAGACCATGAAGGACTTCAGGGCAGCCGTCCGGAGGGGCATCAAGGCGGACGTGCCCACGGTGATCGATGTGCCCATCGATCCTGATGAAAACGTGATGCCCATGGTGCCGCCGGGGATGGGGCTCAAGGACACACTAATGGAGGCAGATTAGGTGCCCCCAAGCACAGTGAGCTTCCTAGTGGAGAACCAGCCGGGCGTCCTGTTCAAGGTGAGCAACCTTTTCAGGCGAAGGGGCTTCAACATCGACAGCATCACCGTCGGCGCCCTGGAGAACAGCAACTACAGCAGGATGACCATCACCGTGGACGCAGACGCCAAGACGCTGCACAACCTCATAGAGCAGCTGGACAAGATGCTGGAGGTAATCAAGGTGAAGCGCCTGGACCCGCTGCGCACCGTGCGCCGCGAGATGCTGCTGGTGAAACTGGGGACCATCGACCCCATGGCCAGGGAAGACGCGCTACGCTACATCAACAACCAGCACGGGCTCATACTGGACATCGACGACGAGAACATCATCGCCGAGATCACGGGTGAACCTGAGGAGCTGGACCAGTTCCTAGGGTACGTCAGGGGTATAGGCATCGTCGAGATGTCGAGGACAGGAGTGACCGCCATAGAGAAGGGGCGGCTAATGCTAGGTGAATGAATTTGGTGAAGGTATACCACGACGAGGACATAGACGAGTCGGTCCTCGAAGGGAAAACCGTGGCCGTAATAGGCTACGGCAGCCAGGGCCGAGCACAGGCCCTCAACATGAGAGACAGCGGAGTCAACGTAGTAGTCGGGCTCCGCCCAAGCGGAAAGAGCTGGAGGAAGGCAGAGGAGGACGGGTTCAAGCCCATGACGGTCCTAGAGGCCGCCGAGAAGGGCGACGTAGTCCTCATGTTAATCCCGGACATGGCTCAACCCATGGTCTACAGGGAGGAGGTGGGGCTGGCCATGAAGAAAGGGAAGGCGCTGCAGTTCGCCCACGGCTTCAACATCCACTTCAAGGAGATAAAGCCGCCGAAGGACGTGGACGTCATCATGGTGGCGCCTAAGAGCCCCGGCCCCGAGATGAGGCGTCAGTACGAGGCTGGCTTCGGCGTGCCGTCCCTAGTGGCGGTGCATCAGGACGCGTCGGGGAAGGCGTTGAAGAAGGCGCTGGCCATAGCTAAGGCGCTTGGCTCGGGACGGGCGGGGGTCATAGAGACCACCTACAAGAACGAGACAGAGTCTGATCTCTTCGGCGAGCAGGCGGTGCTCTGCGGCGGCGTCGACCAGCTCATCAGGCGCGGATTCAAGGTGCTCACAGAGGCGGGGTACCCGCCTGAGCTGGCGTACTTCGAGGTCTGCAACGAACTCAAGCTCATCGTCGACCTCATCTACAAGATCGGCATCGGGGGCATGTACAGGGCCGTCAGCGACACCGCCAAGTGGGGCGGCATGACCGTCGGCCCCATGATCGTGGACGACCACGTCGAGGAAAACATGAGGAAGGCGTTGAAGGCCGTCCGTGACGGCAGCTTCGCCAAGGCGTGGATCGCCGAGTCCAGGGCGGGTGCCAAGAAGTTCGATGAGCTCATGGCCGAGTGCGACGCCCTTGAGATCGAGAAGGTCGGCAGACAGGTCCGTAAGATGAGCGGCCTAGAGAAGTAGCGCTCACCCCTTTTATCACACACCCCATATTTCTTCCCATGGAGCTGCGGAAGCTACAGGCGCTGTCAGGCATCCTCGCTCCAGCATTTTTCTTCGCCGCAGTCTTTTACATGTCGCTGAGCAGGCCGGGGTACAGCCACGTATACAACGTCATCAGCGAGCTAGGGGAGAATGGCTCACCGACTGCTTCCGCGGCGTCAATTACGTTCATCGTAACGGGGCTCATGATCATTCTATTTGGGCTAGGGTTACACTCGGAGCTAAGCCGAGGCGGTCGAAGGGTGTGGACGGGGGCCGCGGTGGCTCTCTACGGGCTGCTGGACTTCGTGGGCTCCGGTGTGTTCCCGTGCGACCCCGGCGGAGCATCCATAACCTTCATGGGGGCCGTCCACGCGAACCTCACGGTCCTC
>DAOVEE010000109.1 GCA_030669135.1 Candidatus Bathyarchaeota archaeon
AGGGTCTCCCTTATTGCTTCAATCTGGCCTTCTATGAATGCTTCGGCATCGAACTCCGCCATTCCGCTCAGAGCATCATGGTCTGGTTCACGCATAAAAGTTTTCCAACAAGCTAAAAAAAAGTGTAAAAATACGCGTTGCCCTATCGGGAATCTTAACTTTTATATGTAATATATTATGTTAAGTGGTTAACAACGCAGGTGATTCGAGTTGGTTAACACAGTAGCGGTGATAGGCGCCGGCGTCATAGGAGGCGCCATAACCAACTGCCTATTGGAGTCGGGAAACAGTCAACAACGTCGTCGCTTCACACGAGACGGACGTGTTTTTCCTCTGCACTAGGCCAGGTGACACCGAGAACGTGCTCGTCGAGATAAAGGACGAGGTGAGCGGCAAGCTGGTGGTCTCCACGGCGGCCATCATACCGCTTGAGTTCTATGAGTCCGTGGTCCCTGGTGCAAGGTTCGTGCGGACTATGCCGAACGTCGCCGCCATGGTGGGAGAGTCTTTCACCGCCTACTGTATGGGCTCAAACACAACTCTACGGGACAAGGAGACTGTGGAACGCCTCCTAGGCACCATGGGGTCGTGCATGGAGGTCGAGGAGAAGTACATGGATCCTGTGACCGGGCTCAGCGGAAGCGGCCCCGCCTACATCGCCATCGTCATCGACGCGCTGACATACGCAGGGCTCCGCGTGGGGCTGCCCAGGGAACTCTCCAAGGTGGCTGCGGCGCAGTCCGTTCTCGGCACAGCCAAGCTTATCATGGAAGGCGTGTCAGTCCCGTCCGAGATCGAGGAGGTGGTGACGACGCCGGGAGGCACCACCATCGAGGGCATCTACGAGATAGAGGACGGAAAGCTGAGGACGGCCCTCATGAACGCCGTGCAGGCCGCAACCAACAAATGCCTCAACATCCGCCACCTTTGGGAGAATAACGCGTAGCCTCACCCCTTTTCCACGCTGGAAGAAAATATATCGTGTCGAGACACACGTATCTCTGTGTCAAGTTATGTATGATATCATCATCAGGAACGGTAAGATCGTTGACGGCACAGGGAACCCCTGGTTCTTCGCAGACGTCGCCGTCAAGGACGGAAAGATCGATAAAATCTCGAAAAAAATACTCAGCGAAGCTGAGACCGTCATCGACGCCACGGGGCTCGTCGTCTGCCCCGGCTTCATCGACGCCCACAGCCACGGCGACTTTAACACCCTCGTCTACAGGGACATGGAGAACATCGTCCACCAGGGAATAACCACAGTGGTCGCAGGCCAGTGCGGATCCAGCCCGGCTCCGCTCAGCGACGAGATCCGCGGCGAGACGCAGAAAGAGGTCGACGCCCGGCTCCCCGACGGAATAGAGCTGAAGCTCACGTGGGACACCTTCGACGAGTATCTCAGGGAGGAGGAGAAGGAGGGGCTCGGCGCCAACGTCGCCCACATCGTGGGCCACGGAGCAATCAGGGCCGCGGGCATGGGCCTTGAGGCGCGTGACCCGACGCCCAAGGAGCTCGAGAAGATGAAGGAACTGACGGCGGAGGCAATGGAGGCGGGGGCCTATGGGCTCAGCACAGGCCTCATATACCCTCCAGGCATCTACGCCAAGACCCCGGAGATCATAGCCTTGGCTAAGGTGGCGGCCGAATACGGCGGAGTCTACGACTCCCACATCAGGGGCGAAGGAAAAACCCTGATGACAGCCCTCGATGAGGCGCTGGAGATAGGCGAGAAGGCGGGGATCCCCGTGCAGATCAGTCACCATAAGATAGCCAGCAAGTCCATCTGGGGCAAGAGCCGGGAGACCATGAAGATGTTCGAGGACGCTAGGGCTCGTGGCGTCGACGTCACGGTCGACCAGTACCCGTACAAGGCAGGCTCGACGGGACTCATGACTCTTCTTCCCCCCTGGGTGCACAACGGCGGAAACAAGGCCGCCCTCATACGTCTCAGGGATCCTGACCAGAGGGAGAGGATGAGACGGGAGATAGAGGAGGGGATCCCTGGTTGGGAGAACTTCGCCGGAGAGCTGGACTGGGAGAACGTCTACGTCACCTCGGTGAAGACCGACGAGAACAGGGCTGTGGAGGGCATGAACATGGTCGAGGTCAAGGAGCACCGTGGGGCTCCCGACGAGTTCACGGCTCTATACGAGCTCCTGCTGGAGGAGGAGGGGACCGCGGGGATGGTTATATTCTACGGCGACGAGGAAGACGTCAAGCACATCATGAGGCACCCACTCCACATGGTGGGCACCGACGCGGGCTGCTGCAACGTCGAGGGACCGTTCCGGAGGGGAAAGCCGCACCCCCGCCACTACGGCACCTACCCCAAGATACTCGGCAGATACGTCAGGGAGGAGAAGACGCTGAGGCTCGAGGAAGCCGTGAGGAAGATGACAAGCTTCCCCGCCCAGCGCTTCGGCATACTGGACAGAGGGATTCTGAGGCCCGGCGTCTGGGCAGACATCACGGTGTTCAACCCCGAGACCGTCATCGACAAGTCCACCTACAAGGAGCCCCACCAGTTCCCCGTCGGCATCGACTACGTCATGGTGAACGGCGTGGTCACCATAGAGAAAGGCATTTACACTGGGGCACACGAAGGGAAGACCCTTAGGAAAAGATAGCTATACCAAAAAAAGGTAGGGAGACTCCCTACCTCTTCTTGATGTACTTGCCGAAGTGGACGGGGGTCGCGTGAACGACCGGGAGATCCACCATGGTCTTGAGGCCAGGCTCGGCGTTGATCACATGCGGGATCATGTTGGTTGTCATGGCGATGGTGCCGTGGTCGCCGTGCACACATGGGCTGATCTTCTGGTGGATGGGGGGCACTCCCTCGATGTCGACTGTGTCGTACTCCTCCGGCGCCCCGATGTAGGCCCTGAAGTCCATGGTAATGACGGCCTTGCCGCCCAACACGCCGTAGGCCATCTGCTTGGTGCCCGCGTTCTTGCCCTTGGGGACCTTGATGGCGTCGCTGGCGGCGTCGTGGTCTAGGATCACAGGCTCAGGCGGGTCGACCCTTATCTCGTCGAGCTCCCAGCCCAGCGAGTCGGAGATCATCCGTATGCTCTGCTCGAGGCCGACGTGCCCCGTGATCTTGCCGCCGTCGATGGCATCCCTGAACTTCTCCTCGGTCATGCCGGCGCCGATCTTCTTCTGGAAGGGGATACGGCGAGTCGCGGCGTTCATCTGCCTAGTCACGTAGATGGACTCGACCTCCTCGCATGGCCCCGTGAGGAACGTCGGGAGGGTGTCCATGAGGAAGCCGGGGTTGATGCCCGTTCCCAGCAGCGTGGCGCCGTGCTTCTTGGCGACCTCGTCCAGCTTGTTGGCGTACTCGGTCCCCTCCTCCGTGGCGTAGGGGTAGCCCAGCTCCTCACACGTGCTTACGATGCCGACCCCGTGTCTCAGAACCTGCTCGAACTGGTCGTAGGTCTGCCGGAGGTATGACATGGTGGTGTGGCACACCACGTCAGGCTCGGTTTCCTTGAGCACCTTGTCGGCGTCGTTGGAGATGATCACCCCGATCTTCTTTCCACCGAGGACCTCCCCCAGGTCCTTTCCGACGATGTCGGGGTTGATGTCCACGGCCCCAACTATCTTGACGCCTTCCTTTGTCAGAAGGTGCGTCGCAAGTCTTCGACCGATTACCCCGACTCCGTATGATACGACTTTAACGTTTTTCAACTTGGTTCAGGGTAAAACTACACTAATCATCTTTATAGTTTACTCAAAAATCTCTAAAAATCGTCTGCATCAGGGTCTGGATGGTGTCTTTCTCTTAGTTGTAGGTATAGGCACCACCCAAACATCTCTCTATATATGACATTCCACGTTGGTTCGCCAGTCCTATCCAAGTAGGAGAAGGAGGAAAAACCAGACATGAACCAGGTAAAGATGCTGAAAAACAGGCGCGGTATGACCGGTCTTGAGACTGCTATCATACTTGTGGCGTTCGTAATCACCGCGGCCGCGTTCGCGTTCGTCGTACTGAACATGGGTTTCCTGACCGCTGAAAAAGCACAGTCAGTGATCAGTTCAGGCATGAGCGAAGCCGCCTCGGCGATGCTTACGGACAGCGGTATGATCGCCCAGTTCTCAAACGTGACAGGCGACCAGGCTGATATCTGCCTCACCAAGCTGACGTTCTACCTGAAGCTATCACAGGGCCACGAGCCCATAGACGTAGACGATAACGTGATGGTGGCGACCTACACAAGCCAGAGAGGTCACGGCGAGATCTACTCGACAAACGGTACCATCATGACGATATCCGGTGTGAACAGTGACGGTGATTCACTACTAGAGACTGGTGAGAAGTTCAAGGTGGAAATCGATTTCACTGAACTCCCTCTAGCTGGTATGGATCCTGTTCAGGCTAACCATATTGAGAAGTACGCTCACCCGTACGAGGAGTTCAGGATCGAGCTGAGGCCCTCAGCGGGTGCCGTGTTGACAATCGAGCGTCAAGTCCCGGCCGTCTACAGCACAATCATGACCATAGAGTAGCGTCATCTCCTTCCCCTTTTTTAATTTCATAACTTCAAACAGCTGAATTATGAGATAAAAAGACACACAGTGTGTGGTGATCTATAAACCTTTTAAAAAAAATCGATGGAGGTGAGACTGATGGCTGAGGACAAGGATTCCTTACTCGATTTAAAGTCAGAGTTATCCGCGCTGTCGACCGATCTAGGCGATGGTGTGCCTGAGGAGGAGGCCGATATCGGCGGAGAGATGATGGACCTCAAGAATCGGATGGACAAGTCTGACCAGGAGATGAGGGCCATGACCGAGGCCATGAAGTCCACACTACTCGATGTCCGTGCGCTGATGCAGGACATGGACAACCCGTTCAACATGCTCCGTGAGATGGGCGTGGACAAACTCGTCAACAAGGCAGTCGAGACCGTCGAAGACGAGGTAATGAAACAGAAGCGCAAAGAAGCGAAGAAACGAATGGCAGGCGACGATGAAAGGCCCGCCGCAATAGTTACGCATTACGGAGGAGCCGCACCACCACCGACGGCGTATCCCACGTCTGCCCCTTCGGCTCCGTCGCCACAAGCGGGCATACCCATGGGGTTCAAAAACAGTCAATCATCGCCCCAATCGCCAACCCAAGCAGATACAATGACCCCGAGTCAACCACCGGTAAACGGATACCCTGATGCTTCTCCCGAAATGAGCAAACCTGTACCTCAGCCACAGACAGGAGCAAGCTCATCACGGGAGAGGGATTTAAATTCTATAATGAAGAGGGTATTAGTTACTGAGCAGGCAGTTCCTCTAATTTTAAGCCGTATTTCGCGGACAGAGGAAGTCGTCGAGGAGCTTACGGACAGTGTCCATGAACTAGTAGAGGGGTTAAAGGGAGCAAGACCCTGGGGTGAGAGAGCATCTCGGCACAAACCCAGTCACTATAACAAACTTGGAATGAACGAACTGAATACACCAGAAAACTCCGGAGCGGTGTACTACGAAGCATATATCAGCCTCGTAGCTGACTACCTCGTTCTTAGGTTCGGTGAGAAAGGTTCTGAGGAGATACTTCTTGAGGGAATGTACAAGGAATGGGCATCCCCAAAGGTGGTAAGAGACATAATGGACCATCTCTCGACGAGCGCCAAGACCAGGGATAGACGGAGTAACAGCCCATCCGTCGGGCTTGGCACACTCAACTCTGACCTGGAGGACAAGATTCTGCTTACGTCGCTTCTGAGGAATCTTGATAGACCTGCCGCTGAGTGGACTGAGCCGACTCACCTATTCTTGTTACTCGCCCTGGTTACGAGGGCTCGAGAAAACAAACTCAACAGGGCAAAGACATGAGCTTACTCGACAGTGGTAACGAGAACATTCTAAAACTGAGTAACCCCGAGCTAGATCGGAAGATCGGTGGACTCCCTCTGCCCTCTCTCAGTCTAGTTGAAGGTGCCAACGACTCGGGGAAAACGATTCTAGCTCAGCAGGTAACGTACGGAGCCTTGAAAGCTGGAAAAAGAGTCATCTACATAACGACAGAGGACACGGTCAAGGGCCTCCTCACAAACATGGAGCGGCTGAACTGGAACATCTCGGACTATTTCCTAGTCGGTAACTTCAGGATAACGACTCTGAACACCATCAACATGAAGTGGAACGAGGAGATCTCCAAGTACTATCTGATAGCACTCACAAACTATATCAAACAAAGAGCCAGCGTGTACGACATAGTCATAATCGACTCCATGACTCATCTCCTGACACATGCAGATGAGAGCGATATCCTGGACTTTTTCAGTACATGCAGGTTCATCGTAGACCAGCTCGGCCAGACCTTCTTCATAACGATGCATCCCTACGCTATTGACCAGGAGCTGCT
>DAOVEE010000228.1 GCA_030669135.1 Candidatus Bathyarchaeota archaeon
GGCTGTATGTGCAACGGGTCTTACTGACAACCTTTTTATTCTCTGCAACGGCTATTCGCAGTACGACCCATCAAGGAGAGATAACAATGGGGTATCGCTTTGTCAAGCCCCCTGAAGAGGGGCGCTAAGAAATGGGGTATCGTTTTCTCAGGTAGCCCCAGCGAGAGACACATAGACGGACCCGGAAGGTCCCGTGAAGAAACCGACAAAACCTTGAACGGCTTCAACGTCAGCCGCGTCCTGGAGGCATAGAGACATGGCTAGCATGACCGGAGCCAAGGCCTACGTAAAGGCACTGGAGAAGGAGGGAGTCACCCACGTTTTCGGTATCACAGGCGCCGCCCTCATACCCATATGCGACGAGATGCTGGGCAGCGACATAAGGTACATACCCGGGGTCCACGAGCAGGGGAGCGCCCACATGGCCGACGGCTACGCCAGAGCCTCAGGAAAGCCCGGCGTTGTTCAGGTCACCAGCGGCCCGGGAGCTACCAACATCGTCACGGGCGTCGCCACGGCGCAGCTGGACAGCAGCCCGCTGGTGGCGTTCACAGGCCAAGTGCCCATGGGCATGGTTGGCACCGACGCGTTCCAAGAGGTGGACATCATAGGCGTCACCGCCAGTATCACCAAGTGGAACCACCAGGTAAGGGAGGCTGGGCGCATCCCGTGGGCCGTCAAGGCCGCACTCCAGGTCAGCAACACCGGGCGCAAGGGAGCCGTCCTCATAGACATCCCCAAGAACGTCACCACCGACGAGGCGGAGATGGACTTCGACGCCCCCGTAGGGTTCCCCGGGTACCAGCCACGGATGGAGCCAGACCCCAGCGAGCTCGAATGGGCCGCCCGTGTACTGGGGGAGGCGGAGCGGCCCGCCATCATCGCCGGCGGCGGAGTAATCGCCTCCGGTGCGGCGCCGGAGCTCACAGCCCTGGCCGAGCTGCTCAACGCGCCCACCGCTACCAGCCTCATGGGCAAGGGAGCCATCCCCAGCAGCCACCCCCTCAGCCTGGGGCTTCTGGGGATGCACGGCAGAACCGAGGCTAACTACTTGATCCCCGACACGGATGTGCTGCTCGTCGCAGGCTCACGGTTCAGCGACAGGACCACGGGAGCCCTGGCCGGGTTCGCGCCGGACGCCAAGATAATACACCTCGACATAGACAAGAGCGAGATCGACAAGAACGTGGACAGCGTCACCAAGGTCTGGGGCGACGCTAAGATTAGCTTGAGCCGTCTCGTCAAACAGATCAAGGCCCGCAGGATGCAGAACGGCAACGGCGACTGGGCCAAGCGAATAGAAGAGTACAGGAAAAGCGTGGAGTGGCCCGACGACGCCAGCGACCTCACGGGACCCAACGTCATAAAAGCTATCAGGAAGGCGCTGCCAGGGGACGCTCTTGTCACCACGGATGTGGGCCAGCACCAGATGTGGGCGGCCATCCATTTCGACGTCTACGAGCCTGGAACCTTCATGACCAGCGGCGGTCTGGGCACCATGGGCTGGGGCACGCCAGCCGCCATCGGCGCCAAGGCTGCGAAGCCCGAGAGGACGGTGTTGAACATCTCGGGGGACGGCAGCTTCGCCATGACTGAGAACAGCCTGGCGGTGGCCGTGGACGAGGACCTCCCCATAGTCGTGGTGGTGTTCAACAACAGGATGCTGGGCATGGTGGCCCAGTGGCAGCGGCTCTTCATGGAGGGACGGTACTCGGCGGTGCACAGGGACTACGCGCTGGACTTCGCCGAGCTGGCCAAGACCTATGGGGCCCACGGCGTCAGGGCGGAGACCATGAAGGAGCTGAACGCCGAGCTGAGGAGGGCCGTGGACGCCGACTACACGACTGTGATCGACGTGCAGATCGACCCCGAGGAGAATGTCTACCCCATGATCCCGCCGGGGATGGGTTTAAAGGATATATTGACGAAGGATTAGCCATGAAGCCGCTCAACGTCATCAGCTTCCTCGTGGAGAACAAGCCCGGCGTCCTTTTCAACATAAGCAACAACTTCAGGCGCAAGAACTTCAACATCCACAGCATCACCGCCATCGCGGGCGAGGACGAGGACACCACACGGATAACAATCACGTCCCGCGGCGAAGCCCATGAGATCACCAAGCTCGTCGAGCAACTGGACAAGATGGTGGACGTCATCGTCGTGAAGCGCCTGGACCCCCTGAGGACCATCCAGAGGGATCTGGCGCTGGTGAAGCTCCACACCGTGGACCCCATGGCCCAGGAGGAGGCCCTGGAGACCATCAACCACTACAAGGGGCTTATACTTGACATCAAGCCGGACACCATAATAGCGCAGGTGACGGGCTCCGTGAACGAGGTGAGCGAGTTCATGCGGGACGTGAAGCAAATAGGCATCATAGAGGCCGCCCGCACCGGCATCACCGCCATCGAGAAGGGATGGATCACCCTCGAGGAGACCCACAGCTTATAGCCGATCACATTTTATTAATACAGCATGTGCCACCTATCCGCCTACATAGGCGACAGGCCCATCGCTCCCCTTCTGTTGGAGACACTGAGGCTCCAGGAGGGGTACTTTGGGGGCCAAGCCACCGGCATGGCCACTCTCAACGACAATAAGATCAGCATAG
>DAOVEE010000119.1 GCA_030669135.1 Candidatus Bathyarchaeota archaeon
TCTTTGACTTTATCCATAGACTCGGCTTCCACCTCAACGATGAGATCATAAACACCGTAAACATTGTGAATACGGGATATCTCATCGACCTTATTAAGCGCCTCCAAGATGATTTTTTCTCGACCTGGCTCAGTGTTAGCCAGTACGTACGCCTTCATCTCATCCACAGATAATTATCTCTTCCACGATAGTTAAAGCCTATGCGTCATATGTCCGAAGCACTCGACGAACGATGCCTCTGATCCCTGCTAAGCCTCAAACAAGAGAGAGTAATCCTTTAGGACACCATAGACCTTAGCAACGGACTCATAGACCATACCCTCACTTTTAGCCCCCGTGCAGACAAGCTTACCTGACGTAAAGAGAAGAAGAACAGTCTTAGGGTCCCCCATCCGGTAGATGAGGCCGGGAAACTGCTCAGGCTCGTACATCACGTTATCCAGGACATCGGCGGCGGTCTCCAGGTCTATCTTGCCGTGGAGGTTAGCCGACGCAACGATGTTCTGCACCACTATCTCAGGGTTCTTCAAGATGATGATGTCTTGTTTCTTAAGCTCACGAACCACTTTCCTGACGGCGCTCCTCGCCAGTTTCTCCGATTTGGCGCCGGTGCACACCATCTTACCTGTGCTGAAGATGAGGGTGGCTGTCTTGGGTCGTTTGAGTCTGAATACGAGGCCCGGGAACCGTTTGGGTCTGTACTCTACGTTCCGGAAGACTTTGCGGATGGCGAGTAGATCGATCTTCTGGTCGAGGCTTGTGGTGGCGACCACGTTCACTATGCTGATGTCCAGATCCTCGGGGTCGGCACTTGGTTCCTGTGACATACTTTTTACTCCATTACTATAATGCGCGCACAAGCACAATAGGAATACATGAGGCGTGAGTTAATAACGTCGTGGGTTGTGGGATGGTCAACCTTGAACTAGATATGGGCTGAACCGGTTAATGTCGATAAATACACGAACTATTCATCCTTTCCCCGATTCCTAGCAGTACAATACCTGTTAAAGCCACAGTGGGTGAATGCTTTGTTACTTGGGATAAGCGTTTTAGGGGCGTCCAAGTTACATGTGGAGCCCCTGACGAGCGTGATCCGTGCGCCGCCGAACCTCATGGGGTCGTCTTCTGTGAAGGTTTATAAGACGGTTTCCCGTGTCCCCACTGCATGATTGGACTACACCTGATGGTGGACGGAGTCACGGAGGAGCAGGTCGGCAGGGACGCCGTCGAGCGGCTCCTCAAGGAGACGCCGCCCCTCATAGACATGAACATACTATCCGGCCCCTATATAGTGGAGGGAGTCCCCGAGAACCCGGGGTGGACAGGCTTCGTCATCATAGACAAGAGCCACATCTCCGTCCACACCTTCACCGAGACCAGCACCGCCTCCATCGACGTCTACAGCTGCAAGCCCTTCAACGCCAAGAAGGCCGTGCAGTTCATCCAGAGCCTCATCAGGTTCAGGGAAATTACCACGCGCACCATAACCCGCGAAGTAGTCTAAGACCTGGCTCACCCCCGGGAAACAGGTTTTTCGCCTCTAAAAGGCGTAGAAATAAGTGGTTTTACCTGTATACCCCTCTTCCCGGGGGCGTTACCTCGATGAAGGCGAGTAAAAAAGTGGAGGCTTACAAGAGCTTCTCACTGAAGGTGTTGGGACGCCCACCCGATGGACAGTCTGTACAGCGTCCCTTCGGTGGGTGCCCCGTATTCGTCCCAGCCCATCATCTCGTAGTACGTGTCCACGGCCTTCCTGAGCACGTCAGGGTCTACGCTGGTCTCGCTTAACGCGCCCGACGTCTGAGGCTGGAAGAACCGCGGCGGCAGCCAGTCATCCTCCCTCGTGAACCCCTCCCTCAGGTTGAATATCTTCGCGAGGGCCAGGGTTCTCTCCGCCACCTGCACCAGCTCATGCATGGAGACGTCCCAACCCGTGACGGCTTGAACCAGTTCCCTGTACTCGGAAAATCTCCATGGCGGGAACTGGCATACGGATAGACAGTTGGCGAGGACCCTCATCTGCATCTGGCTCCTGAACAGCCTGACCTTATCCGGACCTAGGCTGTATACGGGCACCTCCTCGTATATATGCCGAGGGGCCTCAAGCTGTCATAGCTTCTGGCGTTCATCACCGTGTCGTGGAGGTTGTGGCAGTGGTCTGCCCCGGTGGGAGAGACAGCGTACCCAAGGCCGAGACCCCTCTTCAGCCTGGGTTCATGCATGGGGGCCTCCTGCCCCTTGACCTCCACCAAGTATCTCCGTGATTCCTCTCCAAACACCCCGGAGGCGCGCCTGCTGCCCTCCGCGAGTATGTCACCGATCCCCTCCCTCTTCCCGATCAGTTCAACGGTCTTCAGCATCGCCTCGGCGTCACCGAAGTTCAGCTTGACTCCGCCCGTAGTTTCGTCGTCTATTATGCCTTCCTCGTAGCACTCCATGGCGAATGCGATGGTGGTCCCGGCCCCGATGGTGTCGATGCCATACCTCTGGCACAGCTCGTTCGCCTTGCAGATGGCGGGGAGATCCGAGACCCCGCAATCGGAGCCAAACGCACCCAGGGTCTCATACTCTGGGCCGCCGTACCTTCTCTCCACCCTGTAAGGCTCAACTAGCTCCACCTCCTTCTTGCATCTCACGGCGCAGCTGTAGCACGTGCCCATGCCCACCCTGTGCTTCTCCTTGATAGCTATGGCGTCGATCTCCTTGGCGTGAGGCCAGTCACCGTCCCTGAAGTTACGGGTCGGGAGGTTACCCGTCTTGGCGTACGCGTCCATGGCGGCCCCCGTGCCGTATTCGTGGAGGCCTCTGGCTTCGGTCTCCACTCTCTTCACGAGGGACTGGGCCAGCTCCTTCACCCGGTCAGGGTCTGCGAGCTCTGGAGGGTTTCTCCCTCTCACGGCCACCCCTTTGAGGTTCTTGGACCCCATAACCGCCCCCATCCCGCTCCTCCCAGCCACGTGGGTCAGATCGTTGATGACGCAAGCTATCCGGACCATCCTCTCCCCCGCTGGGCCGATGAGAGCGGTCTTAGCCTGGGGCTCCCCCGTAGTTTCCCTCATCCTGTCCTGGCACTCCCCGACCTCCAGGCCCCAGAGAGACGAACCGTCCCTCAGCTCGGCCTCTCCCTCGTTTATCCAGAGCCACACCGGCTCACTGGCTTTGCCTTTGAAGATGATCTCGTCGAACCCCGCGTGTTTCAGCTCCGCGTTCCAGAACCCACCTGCGTCTGCCTCCCCGAAGCCCCCGGTCAGCGGAGATTTTCCTCCCACGGCGTTGCGTCCGCTCCCCGAGAACGGAGCCCCGGTGATTACCCCGGTGGACATGACGAGCACGTTGTCGGGCCCCAGAGGGTCAGCGTGCGCCTCAACCGTGTTCAGGAGATGATAGGCCACGGAGCCCATGCCGCCCAGATGCTTACGATACCAGACCTCGTCCGGCTCCTCGGAACGGATCTCCATCTCGGCAAGGTCGACCACGAGTCTTATCCCATTATAACCAAAAGGCAACGATGCACACCATCCATTACTTGTCTTGGTTGATTATAACGTTAACAACGACAACCATAGATGACAGGATCAAGCTCAGACGCAAGATGCTCTTGAACTGAACAGAGGGTTACAGGAAGTGAGATATTCAAAAGGTTATTCCTATGCGATGCCTTTCATATGAGGTGAACAAGTGACATGCCCTGGTATGGATCGCATCCCTATCTTAACGAGTTCATCCGCGAGAACAACTGCAGGAAGATACTGGAGATCGGGGTCTACAACGGCGAGAACGCGAGAAGCATGGTCCAGGCCGCCATAAAGAACGCGCCCCCGCACGAGGTGGAGTACCATGGGTTCGACTTCTTCTCACACCACAGCGCCAGCCGAGTCGGGCGGAAGCTGGACGACACGGGGTGCAGATACAAGCTCATCGAAGGCGACACCATGGACACGCTCCCCGAGGCCGTCAAAACGTTACCACTGATGGACCTTATCTTCATCGACGGAGGCAAGTCCTTCAGGGAGGCGGTGAGCGACTGGGAGAACTCGTCGCTCCTCATGCACGACGGGACAGGGGTCTTCGTCCACAACGTCGGCTTCTCGGGCGTAGGCAGGATGGTCGACGAAATCTCCCGCGACGATTACCATGTTGAGATATTCTATGCCCCGGCAGAGGGTTCAGTAGCCCTAATCAAGAAAAAATGAGTCAATTATGCAATGTGATGAGAGGAACATTTTTGGAATAAGTTGTCTCACTGTTTCCATTTATCTCTGTTCGCTAAGGCGATAGCCAGATAGACTGCCCCTAAGCTACTCATCCCGAAGAAACCCGGGTTACGCGTCGACGCAGACAAGGCTACGCCCGCAGGCAGGAAGGTAACACCAATGATGTAGAAGGCTCTGTAGTTGACTTCACCCTGGTATCCACTTTTCCATTTTCTCAGTAAAAGCACCCCAATCACGAGACCAATCAAAGTTAACCCGAGGATCGATACTTGTAAGATGTCTACCATGGAGGTAGGAAACAGGGTTCCGGTTAATATTCTGTGTTATGCATAAATATGGGAAATACATTAATGACTGAGGAATCATAGGTCCATCGTGTCTCCAAGATTAGGGATTAAGTTATGGCCCCCCCACTTGGCCCTATGAGTGTGTAAGCCCCTGTACCCTTTTCTCTCGTATTCGCGTGCCACGTCGACACATGTTTCCATGGAAAACGATAAACACGTTATGAAGGTAGATAGTGGAGACTCAGCGGGTGCATCCAAGTGAAGGCTCTAGTTAAATTCGCTTCAGGGTATGAAAACATCGAGATAAGAGACGTCGATGAACCCATAGTCGACTCCAACGAGGTCTTGATCGAGGTCAAGGCCGCAGGGATATGTGGATCCGACGTGAAGCACTATGAAGGCGTCACAAACATTCCGACTCCCGTCATCCTCGGCCACGAGTTCTCGGGCGATATCGTTGAAGTCGGGCCCGAGGTCAAGCACCGCGTCGAGGGAGAACGAGTCGTCTCTGAGACGAGTTACCGTACCTGCGGCGTCTGCGCGTACTGTTTGAGTGGGGATTACCACCTCTGCGCCCACCGAAGAGGCCTTGGGTCGAGGGCCGACGGGGTTTTCACTGAGCTGGTGGCGGTGCCGGGGAAGATAGTGCACAAGATCCCCGGCGAGATGAGTTACGAGGACGCCGCCTTGGTGCAGCCCTGCGCCGACATCTGTAACGCCGTGATCAGGAAGGCGGAGATCAGCCCCGGGGACCACGTTGTCGTGCTGGGCCCCGGCCCCATGGGGCTGCTCACCACTCAGGTGGCTAAGGCATCAGGCGCCGGCGTGGTGACCCAGACGGGGCGCAAGGGGGTGAGGCTATCTATTGCATCCGAGGTTGGCGCGGATAACGTCATCGCATTCGATGAAGAGGATGTTGTGCAGAAAGTACTGGGTTACACTGACGGCTTAGGGGCTGACGTGGTTTTCGAGGCCTCAGGCTCCGCCGACGCCTTAACCTAGGCGCTCGACATCGCTAGGCGGAAGGGCCAGGTGATCCTCATCGCCAGCCCCCGTGATCCGGTGACGGTTGACTTCAGAAAAATCCTGGGAAAGCCGTTGACGTTGAAGGGCTCCATTATGAGTAAGTATGTAGACTATGAGCGGGCGATAAGGTTGATGTCGTCCGGGATGGTTAAAGCCGGGCCCATAGTAACACACAAGCTACCTTTGGAGGAATGGAAGAAAGCCTTCGACTTGATAAGGGTGGAGAAGACGGCCGGTAAGGTACTTTTCACTCCGAAGTAGTCTACCTTTTTTTAATGACGCTTCGAGATCTCAAGTAGAGAATTTAGTCATGATTAAACTTTTAATTATTTAAACGGTAAA
>DAOVEE010000139.1 GCA_030669135.1 Candidatus Bathyarchaeota archaeon
GGACGGCCTGGACGCCCTGAGCGCCAGAGTAGACCACATAATCGACGACCACGAAGAGGCCCAGCGAACCCTGGCGGATAACGTCGAGATGATGAGGAGAAGGATAAGCAGCGAGTCCCTGAAGGCGGCTAGGCTGCTCTCCGGGCAGCCTCCCTGAAGAACGTCCGAGCCGATCCAGCTAGGAACACAGAGCCGATGACGAGCACCGTGTCTTCTTCGCCGGCGAGCTCCAGGGCCCGGGTGAACGCGGCTTTCTCGTCCTCTATGACCTCGTAGGGTCTGACGTTCTTGGTGATCTCCTCTGCGATGAGCTCGGGGCTCGCAGCCCTGCCCATGACGCTGTGGGTTGTGACTATGAAGCGTTCGGAGACGGCGGCGATGTTCCTGATCATGCCCGGGATGTTCTTGTCGCTGGACATGCTGACCACCGCGACGATTCTTCCCGCGTCCACGTCCCCTTCGAGGGTCCTCCGTACAGCCTCGGTGGCTTCGGCGTCCTTAGCGCAGTCAAGCACCACCGTGGGGCCGGTCCTGACGACCTCAAGTCTCGCTGGCCAGTAGACGCCCTGCAACCCCTCGCGGACCGCCTGCTCAGGTACGTCGACCCCGTATCGGCTGAGCGCCTCTACGGCTGCCACCGCCGTCGCGGCGTTGGTGATCTGGTGCTCGCCGAGGAGCGGGACCTTGAGTCCCTTGTACTCCATGCGGCTCCTCAGGTCGAATGTCATGCCTGACATCTTGGCGCCCACCTTGCGGAACTCCGTGTCGTAGCCGACACGGATCACCTCGGAGCCCAGCTCCTGGGCCTTCTCGCCGAAGACCTTGAACACCTCGTCGCCGCGGGTCGCCGTGACGAGGGGCCTCCCCTGCTTGATTATCCCGGCCTTTTCTCCGGCGATCTCCGGGAGGGTGTCGCCAAGTATGTTGGTGTGCTCGTAGCCGATGTTCGTTATCACCGAGACGAGGGGGTCCACCACGTTGGTGGCGTCCAACCTCCCCCCTAACCCAACCTCAAGCACGGCATAGTCCACGGCCTTCTCTCTGAAGTAGAGGAACGCCATCGCGGTAACGACGTCGAAGAACCTGAGGGGCATGGACTGCTCCACCATCTCCTCGAAGAGAGGCCGTATCTCTGTGAGGAGCCTCGCCGCGTCCTCCCGGGGTATCTCCATGCCGTCCACTTTGACCCGCTCGATGAACTCCTCTAGGTGGGGGGACGTGAACAGTCCCACTTTGGCCCCCGTCGCCCCGAGAATGGAGGCTATCATGGCGGAGGTGGAGCCCTTGCCGTTGCTGCCGCCGACGTGGATGGACCTGAAGCTGTTCTGGGGGTCGCCTAGCAGCTTGAGTATGTGCCGCGTGGGCCCGAGGGTTCGTTTTGGGCCGAACCTCCTCACGTTGTAGAGCCAGTCGAGTGCCTCGTCGTAGTTCACGGTGCTGCCGCTCCTTACATCGACCGCGATAATGGTCCACGGGTAAATAAGCTGAGGGGGTCACTGTTTTTTCTCTAGGGCCGCTCTCACCTTGGACGCAGACCCTGCTGAGCCGAACGCCTTGATGAACACCCTTGCCTCGGCGTAGGCGATGGCCTCGATCGTGGACGTGGTCTCCTGGTCCATTCCGTGGATACGGTCGTAGAACTCCTTCAACGCATACTTGACGTTCTTACCGAAGACGACACTATCGGGCTTACCCGGGTTCTTGGGCCCGTAGTTCTCAAGCGTCCAGTCGTATATATCCTTGTACAGCTCCGGCTGGCACACCTTGAACGTGTCCAGAACGATGTTCTGCCAGAACGTGCCCACGTTGCCCTTTATGATGTCGCCCCTAGGGAACATTGTGTTGATGAGCTCCCTCGGGGTTCCGGTGATACCGTGCTGGGCGATCCTGACGTGCAGACCGTTGTCACGGAGCGCCTTGGCTATGGCCTTGGTCTGAGGGATGTCGATTGACACCTGCTCAACCATTTTTCCGTGCTCGTCGTAGATGTTGCCGTGAGTCGAGCCGTTTGCGATGGCCAGCACCTGTGGGTAGACACCGTTCTCGTTCAACGCCTTCACGTAGGTGACAGCCTCCTCAGGAGACGTCAAAACATGGCCTTGCTCGTTCTTCTTACCGATCTCCCCTACCTCGACCTCAAGTCCGAAGGGTGTACCTTCCATCCGTGACTCGATGTACTTCGCCAGCTCGGTGGTTACTGCGATGTTCCCAGCCAGAGCGACGCGGAGGTCCTCTGCCTCCACGTCGAATAGGTAGGATGCGTCGATGGCGAATGAAGTGAACCCCGCCTCCACCTGGGCGTCGATGAGCCTCTTAGTGTCAGCTACGTCCTTCTCGTCACCCTTCTTCAGGGTGATGTGGTCGGCGTGTAGCGCCCAGCAGTCGAACCCCACCTTCTCCGCGGCTGCCTTGATCTGTTCGGCGTAGTCCTCGGGGCACATCCCTGTGTAGCCCCGGCCTACGTTGCACTCGCTCTTCGCGATCTCGAACATCACAGCGGAGTCTAGGTCCCTGGCTGCCCTGAATATGCCCTCGGCGACGCCCGGGGTAACCCGTACGTTTACCGCCATGATTATCACATCCTGGTCCATCAGGGCCTCGAACATCTCGTTTCCTGGAATCGGTTCGTTCAATTCATTCACCTTTCATCAAGTTCTCTACGAGTTCTATTTCTTTCTTACCACCTATGTAGACGGGTACACGCTGACTCACAGACAGCGGCTTCAACGTTAACACGTTTTGCTCTCCGTTGCTCGCCGCTCCACCCGCGTGGGTGACGATGTACCCCATGGGGTTTACCTCGAACAGTAGTCTCAGCTTCCCCTGCTCCCGTCCTTGGTACGCGGGGTAAGTGAACACGCCTCCCTTGTGAAGTATCTGGTGTACGTCCGCCACGAAGGAGCCACTGTACCTGAGCTTGTACCCCTCCTCCTCCAAGGTTTCGATGAACTCCCGGTGGGCTGGGAGATAGTCACGACGCAGCGCCCCGGGGGCGTATATCTTGGAGCCACCAATCATGACGTTCTGCTCCTGAAGGATGAACTCTCCATGGTCATTGAGCACAAACTCGTGTACGCCGTCTCCTAGACAGTAGTTCAGGGTTGTGAGGGGGCCGTACAGCACATACATGGCTCCCACCATCTCACTGCCAGGGCTGAGAACGCTGCCCCTGTAGATGCCTACGATGGTCCCCACAGCTAGGTTCACCCCGATGAGGCTGCTGCCGTCCAAAGGGTCGACGGTAACCCCGATGTCGGTGGAAGACTTGAAGGTGAGAACATCCGGCTGCTCCTCTGAGGCGAAGCTTTTTACCAGTCCTGAGGGTCGTAGCTCGGCGATAAGTAACTCGTCAGCCCACTTGTCCATGGTCAGCTGCTGTTCACCATAGATGTTCGAGGAATCCGAGACGCCCTGTCGGGATGCGAACCCTCTGCTTATCTTCTTGGTGACTTCAGATATTCTGATGACCACTTGTTTCAGGTCCTCGTCGTAAGCTTCGAGATGATCACTTAGCTGCATCTTACCCACTTGGGATATAGGTGTGAGACTCTTCTTATAGGCCCTTTCTTTTGATAGGGTACGGAAAGTAATGGAAGTATTTTGCAAATATCCGCGAGACTCTGTGTAATGTAACGATGGCGCTATGATGGGTCTCTGCTCGACCGGGGCTTGATGTCTACGACCGGTGAGCCTTCAAAGGCGTCGAGGCCCTTCACCGTGAGGGCGCATCCTTCGACGGATACAAGCTCGACAAGCGTCAACCCAATCGGGTTGGGGCGCGACGGGCTATGTGAAGCAAACACGCCGCGGTACGCGGTCTCACCGTGCCTACGCGGGATCACTTTGAACACGTTACGGTGTTTAGGGGTGTCTCGTTTATGGAACCAGTACAGGATATACAGGTGGCTGTGCTCTTCTATGCGCAGAAGCCCCGGACACGCCTTCTCGGTCAACACGATCTTTGACAACTCGCCGTCGACCTCGGTCACCTCGCCTATGAACTCGACCTCTCCCTTGCCCATGGGTACAGTGTCCTTGATAGGATTATTAATACCAGCGGGGCTGTATTCAGTTGAGGCCTATGAGCAAGGTTTCCATAGTCAAGTCACCGGGGAAGCCCAGCGACGAAGAAGTATACGGGCTGGTCAAGAAGAGCGTCGACCTGGTCGGCGGCATAGAGTCCGTTGTGAAGCCCGGCCAGACGGCTGCGCTTAAGCCCAACGTCGTGACGGGGAGGATCACGACGCCCGGCGTCACCACCGACAAGAGGGTGGTGAAGGCCATGATAAGACTGTGCCAGGAGGCTGGGGCGGGCAAGGTGCTGGTGGTGGAGGGGGCGGGGTACTTCACCGAGACCGCCGAGGCGCTGGAGCTCAGCGGCATAAAGGAGATGGCGGAGGCCATGGGCGCCGAGGTCGTCGACGTGGACAGGAGCGAACTAGTGGAGCTCAAGGTGCCGAGGCCCCTGATAACAGACGAGATAAAGGTCTCCAAGAGATTCATGGACGCCGACATCAGGATCAACCTCCCAGTCATGAAGACCCACGACCAGCTCCTGGTCACCCTCGGCGTCAAGAACATGAAGGGAGTCATGCCGAAGCACATGAAGCGCCGCTTCCACGCCATCGGCGTCGTAAAAGGCATCATCGACCTCAACAAGACGGTGCCCATCGACCTCACCGTGCTGGACGCCATCATCGCCATGGAGGGCCTAGGCCCCAGCTTCGGCCCCAAGGTGGAGCTGAACACAATAGTCGCGAGCAAAGACGTCTGGGCCCTGGACAGGGTCGCCAGCAAGATGATGGGCTTCGAGCCCGAGGAGCTGGACTACCTAGTCGAAGCCGAGGCCCACGGCCTATACGACCCAGCCGAAGAGCCCGAGGTCGTCGGAGAGCCACTGTCCAGCTACACATACAGGTTCGAGAGACCCCCCACAGACCTGGAGTTCGCCGAAGGCATCACCGTCATAAGCGAAGGCGCCTGCAGCGCCTGCCGAGGCACCATCCACAGCGTCGTCTACGACCTGGAGCAGATGAAGAAGATGGGCGAGATAAGAGACCTAGTCATCGTCGTCGGCAGCAACGCGGAGCCCCCAAAGGACCTACCCAACATACCCATAATTATGGGCACGTGCCTCAAGAAGTACGAGAACCAGGGATGCTACGTCGAGGGATGCCCACCCAACAACGATAA
>DAOVEE010000064.1 GCA_030669135.1 Candidatus Bathyarchaeota archaeon
CCTGGCTGCGAGAGCTCGCCTGTGAGTATGACGGTTTCTCCGCCCAGGATCTTCGGCTTGTCGATGGCGATTGAGAGGTCGGAGCTTGTCCTCACGCCTACTCTACCGGAGAGCTTCGCGGTGTTCCCCATGATGTCCGTGGCTTCCCAGTAGTAGTCTATCACAGTGCCTCCGTCTTGGCCCGGGATCGTCCCGTTGTACATGTCTGCCTTCGAGGTATAGGGCGCCATGCTCCAAGTCTTGCCGCCGTCCACAGAGTAGTGCAGGTCCACCTGTGTGATCTCCGAGTCGTCCTCGATCCTGCATCTAACCACGGCGTCGGTATCACCCTCGATGTCCACGGGGGAACCGGCGTCCGTTATAACGGGTGACTTGAAGTCGGTCTGTATCATGAACCTGAGGGTGCCGTTGCAGTACTCGGACATGAGCAGCAGGTGGTAGAGCAGAGGGTCCTTGATGCGCTGCCTATAGTCTATGAGCATGTCGTCTCCGGTGTGCTCACAGCTGGCCGACGCGTTCAGATGCCTGAAGCCCTGAGGGTCGTTGTTGAAGCCACCGTATATCCCGCTCCGGTTGGCGTATAGGCCGGACTCCCACGGCGCCATGACTCCCATGATCTCTCTGCCTTTCCCGTCGGCGGGGTTAGCCATGACGTAGAGCCGGGCCTCGTACATGTCCAGCGTGCTCGGCACCTCGATGTCTATCTTTAGGCGTCTAGCGGAGGACTCGAACTCGTAGACCCAGTCGGAGTCGTACAGGAACTCGTCCTCGATGGGCTCCCGGAGGAACCGTGTGTACCACCTGTTAGGCTCGATGTGCTCGACCACCATCAGCGTGGCGTTCTCCGCCGCTTCACTCTCGTTGGGGTCGTTCCTAACCGTTACGTAGTAGTTGCCAGACTCGCTGGGGGTGAAGTACTGCCCCTTGGTGTCGTTGCTCACCTGCTCCGGGTATCCGGCGGCCTCCGTGTGGCTCGATAGGAACAGAGGCTCGTCGTCTGTCTCCTGGTACAGGAAGATGTCGTAGTCTGTGAGATGCCTCGTCAGGTTGGCGTACTCGCCTATAAGGTATACGTGGTACGTGTGCCCGCCCTCAAGCGTGTAGTTGTAGGTGACCACGTCTCCCGGCATCGTGAAGTTGAGATCCAGCGCCTGAGGGTACCCCGGCTTGATTACGTCGATCCACTCGCCGTCGAAGGCGAAGTCGGGTGCAGCCGTCACACCGACCGCGCTCGCAGCCCAGGCTACGAATAAGAATAAAATTACCAACTGTAAGGTCTGGTTAAGCCTTTCTCCGCTTGGCTGCATCGAGGACACTTTTTGTTTGATGGTTCACCCAGTGTCCCTAAGGTTAAAGTGATTATGAACTAGTAATCAGGTACAGGATTCGACGTTCAACCCACAGCATAGTATTTATCAGTATATAGAAGCCCATGCGAGCTTTTTTATAGTAAATGCATGATTAGGCTTATCTGATCTTCTATAGACGATTTTTGCCGCGAGAGACGTACGTTGTAAGCTTTGAGAGCCCTTTCTCCCATAATGTTCGATGATCCGTCTTTAAATGATCGACGAAATCTCATCTATCGAGGCCGCCTTGTTTGGACGGGGTCTCGCGTCTTGACATCTATTGTCATCATTCTTCATCGTTGGATGACATAAACCCGTTTTGAGAATCCTAAGATTTTTATAGATATACATGGATCGTTGTTGTCATGGGTAAACTACTATTGTCCCTCGACGACGAGACAGATCAGAGGTTCCGCGACATTGTCACGAGGCTGTACGGCAACAAGAAGGGGGCCCTGAGCATCGCGGGTGAGCAGGCGATCAAGGAGTGGATTCAACGCAACGACGTCCAGCTGAGGTTCTAGGGATCCATAGTAATACTACGTAATTGAAAGATATAATAGTAGTACATATCATATTGTATCATATTCAAACATATCGCCATATATCCATATCCTTAGAAGGTTTATATCGACAATCAGCGGCGACGCCACAAAGCACAGGGAAGGCGAGATAGACGAGGCCTTCCTAACGGAGCTGGGGCTGGACACTGGCGCTCTCTACTACATCTGCAGGCCCCCGCCCATGATACACTCCACCGGGAACACCCTAAGGAATATGGGCGTACAGTACAGTCGCATAAGGTATGAGCGGTGGTAGTAGCCTGGGTACAAGATCAAGGTTTGAGTAGAGAAGATCGGCTGTCTGACGACCGGAATAAGGGCCAAGCAGTAACCATATTATCTTTCCACCCCCTCTTTCTATGAACCGACTTGTCCTTCATCGCCGTAGACATCGGGGCCACCAAGATCCGTGTAGCCTCGGGCAACCGGGAAGGCATCGAGGAGAAGATCACCGAGACAACCGACAGGATGAATGGCCCCGAGGGGGTGCCCCTGCAGATAACCAGGATGATCAGGGAGCTGGTCGACCAGCCGGAGGCCGTCGGCGTGGGCTCCATCGGACCCATAGACCTTGAGACCGGCATGATAACCAACACCCCAAACTACCCCTTCAACGAGATACCGGTGGTCAAGCCCCTGAAGCAGGAGTTCAAGGTCCCCGTGAAGATAGTCAACGACTGCACCGCCGGGGTCCTTGGGGAGCACGTCTACGGCGCCGGAAAAGGCATCTACAACCTGTTCTACGTCACATTGAGCACGGGCCTCGGAGGAGGAGCCATGGTCGACGGCCACCTGCTGGTGGGCAAGGACGGAAACGCGGTAGAGGTGGGCCACCTAACAATATACCCGGACAGCGAGATAATGTGCGGCTGCGGCGCCCCAGGCCACTGGGAGGCCTACAGCAGCGGTAAAAACATACCCAGATTCGCACAGATGCTTCTGCGGAGTAAGAAGTGGCATAACAGCCTCCTGGCTGTCCTCTGCGGTGGCGACGCCAAGGCAATCACCACGGAGACGATATTCGACGCCGCCAAGCAGGGCGACGAGGCAGCCCTCTGGATAGTTGACGAGATAGGTAAGATAAACGCCGTCGGGGTAGCCGACATCGTGAACGCCTACGACCCCGAGCTGATTACAATCGGCGGCAGCGTCGCCCTCAACAACCCTGACCTGATACTGACGCCCATACAGCGCTACGTGGCCGGGCACGTCATCAACAGGCTGCCCGAGATAATGATCACGCCCCTAGGCGGAGACATAGTCCTCTACGGAGCCCTTGCGCTGGCCTTGGACGCGGAGTAAACTCATTTACCTCCACACCAATACATAGGGTATGTCCAACTTCTCAGATGAATCAAGATCCACCTTGGACAGGGTAGCCTCGGAGGCTATGGAGAAGGCCCACGCCCCGGGAGTAAGCTTAGTCCTCCTAAAGGACGGGGAGATCGTCTACAGGCAGGGCTACGGCTCAAGGGACTTGGAGAAGAGCCTCCCCGCGACCCCGGAGACCCTCTACGGGATAGGGAGCTGCACCAAGTCGTTCATATGCCTGGCCGTGATGCAGCTCGTCCAGGAGGGGAAGATCAAGGTGACCGACCCGGTACGGGACCACCTTCCACTGAGGATTGGGTTCAGGGACAGCCCAATTACCGTGCATCACCTCATGTCCCACAGCTCGGGGATACCGAGCCTCGGCACAGCCAACATCCTCATCAAGCGGATGAGCCTCGGCGAAGGCTGGATACCTCTCACAAGCGAATCGGACTTCTATGGGTTCATGAACGCAGCTGGCGACGAGGTAGACGCCAGACCAGGCGAGAAATACTTCTATCTCAACGCCGGGTTCACTCTACTCGGCCTCTTGGTGGAGAAGGTCAGCGGACTGGGGCTGGAGGAGTACCTCAGGAAACGCGTCTTCGAGCCCCTAGGTATGGACCGGACGACGCTGCTGCGTGAGCGGTTCGACTCGGACGGTAACAGGATGACCGCGTACTGGAAGGAGCCTGACGGCAAGCAGAGGGCCACGGTGCATCCGTTCCACCCGCTTATATACGCGCCTGGGGGGATACTCAGCTCCGTCGTCGAGCTGACCAAGTACCTAACGATATACCTTCAAGATGGTGAATACGGAGGCGAAGCCATTCTCGGCGAGAACCTGTTGAAGGAGATGTACAAGCCACACACGAGGCGCCCCGACAACGTGTTCGGAAGGAACGCTTATGGCTACGGCTGGGGCGTCAGGGAGTTCCTGGGGCACGAGCTGGTTGTGCACACGGGCTCCACCGGGGTGTCCGCCGCCTTCCAAGGGTTCATCCCTGAGCTCGGCGTAGGGGTTGCCTACCTAAGCAACACGGGGTACTGGGGCAGCGCCATACCACACGCGGCCTTGGCTCTTCTCATGGACAGGGACCCGCTGGAGGAGGTACCCTACCTCGCTCAGTGGGAGCACTGGAAGAGGCTGACTGGCACCTACTCGTCGTACCGGGACATCTTCAAGGTCGAGGTGGAGCAGAAGGGAGGCATGCTGGTGGGCACCGCTAAGAGCAGGTGGGGCGACCAGACGGCGCCGCTGATACCGGTCTCGGATGACCCCTGCTGCAACGAGTTCTGGATATACGGCAACGAGACGGGCAGGATGAAGGTCTGGTTCGAGTATGACGACAAAGAGTCCAGGCTGTACTACGAGAGGTGGGTCCTCAGGAAGCCCCTCTAGACGTTTTTATTCATGGTGACGCCGTTCGCGTCGTCCCTGTACTGTACGAGTTCCCCGCCGTAGAGGTAGAATACCAGGCCCAGGTTTGGCTCCCTCACCACCGTGCAGTCCAGCTCCAAGCCGTCGTATCTCACCGTCGACGTCCCGTGGTCCACCGTCAGGGTAACCCTCACCACGGCGCCCAGCTGGGGGATGAACGCGTCGACCTGGTGCCTCTTCCCAGGTTCAAGGTCGCTGGACTGGAAAAGGATCTCCCAGTACCCTGGCATCCCGTTCTCTATTAAAAGCGTCTCCTCGCTAACCTGCTCGGTCAGCTCCATGACGTCGCCGCCGGAGTCTATGGTGACCTCGACCTCGTCTTGGCCGAAGGCGGCGCGGAGCCGGGTGTGTTTGTCTCCCTCCGACGCGTTCAACGCGTAGCCCAGTGGCCTGTATAGGTGGTCGAAGACGTACTCGCCTTGGAGCAGCAGGTTCTTGCCCTCGTACGTGATGTCCGTCGTGGAGACCATGGTGTACTCGGCGGAGGCTCCGCCTCCCTCACGGCCTGTGATGCTGTAGCTGTGAGTCCCTACGAGCTGACCCTCCCTGTAGAACCTGTACACGTGTTTTTCCCCGACGTGGAGCTCTGGGAGGGTTATCTCGATCTCTGTCTCCGGGTACAGTCTGTTGAGGTGGAGCTCGACGAGGAGGGATGCCCCGAGTATCAGGACTATGCCTGCTATTATCCACTGGCGCCTCAAACCGGTTCAAGGATATTGGAGGCTACCCGGGTTTAAAGGTAAGCCAAATAGAAATGGATGGGAAAAGGGTTTTTAGGAGGAGTAGGTCTGGAGGGCGTTCTTCAGGTTGTCGCCGGCTATGACCAGCTTGATCTTGAGGAAGTCAAGCTCCTTCCAGTACCGCTCCCTGAGCTCCAGCCGGTTCTCCACCATCATGCCGGTGTTGGCGGGGTGGGGGCTCCCTGGGCTCCTGAGGTTGTTGAGCGCCTTCAGGGGGTCGCTGATCTTCTCGGCGATGCCGCTGCTCACCTTGACGTCCTTGCCGAACAGCTTCTTCGCCGCCTTCTTTACGTCGTCGGGCTTGAGCTGCTCAAGGGTTCGGCCGTCGGCTATGAGGGCGTTCACCACCTCCGCCGTGACCTTATAGGCTTCGCGGAAGCTGAGCTCTTCCTCGGCTAGCACCTCGGCGAGCTGCACGGCGTATATGAAGCTGCCTTTGGTCTGGGCCAGTATGGCGTCCTTGTTTACCTTCATGGTCTTTATGGCGCCGTCAAGGATCTCGACGCTGGTCTTGACGGTGTCGAAGGCTCTCCAGAGCGGTATCTTGGTCTGCTGGAGGTCCTGGTAGTAGCCTGTAGGGAGGCCCTTCACCATGGTCATGAGCTCCTGGAGGCAGCCGTATGCCTCGGCGGATTTGCCTCTGACGAGCTCTATGGTGCTGGGGTTCTTCTTCTGGGGCATTATGCTGCTGCTGCTGCTGTACTCGTCGCTGAGCTCTATGTACCTGAACTCGGAGCCGCTCCACGTCACTATGTCGGCGGCGAGCCTGCTCATGTTGCCCATGAGGATGGCCAGGACGCTGGCGGTCTCCACCGCCCAGTCTCGACTGCTGGTGGCGTCGACGCTGTTCTCCTGGATGCTGTCGAAGCCCAGTAGTTCGCTGGTCCTCATCCTGCTGATCCTGTAGTTGGTTCCGCCGATGGCTGCGGCGCCGAGGGGGTTCATGTTGACGCGGGTGTAGCACTCCTTGATCCTCTGGTAGTCGCGGAGGAACTGGTCTGCGTAGGCCATGAGGTAGTGGCCGTAGCTGCCTATCTGGGCCTGCTGGCCGTGGGTGTAGAGAACCATGGGGGTCTCGGTGTGCTGGTCGGCGACGTCGCAGACGATCTTGACGAGATTGAGGAGATTGATCATGATCTCGAGGAGCTCCTTACGGGTGACCATCTTCATGTCCACCATGACCTGGTCGTTTCGGCTGCGGCCTGTGTGCATTTTGCCGCCCACCTCGATGCCGATCTTCTCTATGACACGGGCCTCTATGTACTCGTGTATGTCCTCGTACTCGGCCCCCACCTCTATGTCTCCGTCCATCCACTCCTGTTTGACCTGCTGGAGGGCGGCGAGGATCTTGACGAGGTCCTCTCTGTCCAGTATGCCCTGCTCGTGGAGCATAATGTCGTGGGCCATGGTTCCGTCCACGTCTTCCATGAACATGCGGAGGTCCTCGACGACGCTGGTGTGGAACCTGGCGGTCCTATCGCTGAACTCCTTTGCTAGCCTTGTCCTGAATAGGGTTGACAACTCTGTTGCACCGTTGCCTTTTTTGAAGCGGTGGACGGTTTAAATAGGTTGCGTAAGCTACGGTTCGATGCGTTCGTTCTGGTATGCGCCGCTGTAGCCTTTCTCTACTTCACCGGTGTGGAAGAATATGAGCTGGGCTATGCGGGCGTCTCTCTTAAGGCGTATTCCGTGAGGGTTGTGGACGGTGAGGAGGGAGCTGCTCTTGCCGTGGTAGCCGGGGTCCCAGACGGCGGTACCGAGGACGGCTCCGTTCCTGAGGAGGGTGGACCGCGTGCGGGCGATGGCGGCCACGTCGAGGGGCATCTTGACGGTCTCGTTGTAGACGACCTTGTAGGCGCCCCGGGGGAGGCTGTACCAGCCTTCGGGGTCGGCCTCTAGGGGGGTTGTCTCGGCTATGACGCGTTCTTGGTTGCTGTAGTCGGCGGCGCCTGCGCCCTCGTAGGCTTCTATGTGGTGGAGGCTTATGTCGAAGCCGCTGGGCTGGAGCTGTGTTTTGAGGTCTATGTAGCCGGTGATGAGTTGGTGTTTGGTTATGAGGCGTCGGATGGCTTGGTCGTTAAGCATGGGTTCACCTAGTCTATTGATAGGGGTGGTTCGTGTAGAAAATAGTTGTGAGGGGTCTGCCTGTGTTTGGCGTGGTGTGGGGGTTTTCTCGTTGGGTTTGTGACCGGTTACTTGTCATATCGGGAAAAAAAATTCTGGGCTGGGGGTGTTCTTTGTTACATGGAATAAATACAATTCCAATACATGCGTGCTAGGTTGTTTGCTCACATGGTTCTGTGTAGCCAAGAACCCAAACACAATATAACCAATAAAAGCGAATAATAGCTAAAAAACATTAACAGGGCCCGCGGAAAAAACGCTTATAGTAAGTAACCAACTATAAGGGAAAAACAAAGTCGTCGCCCGCTCACCACGAACAACGCTCTTCCCGGCGACCCTGCACCCCTTCCCCGAGGGCCCCCGGCACATCCACTTCATGAAAGGCTAGAACACCACTCCCCACATATGGACGAGACCCTATCCTTGCCACATGGAACTAGTATCTTTGTGTTTATCTATTTGGATAACTTTCTCCCGAGCCTATACGCCTCCTCCAGCTTATCGGGCAGCTCCTCGATGGGGATGTCCCTACCAGTCTCCGGGTCGTACGTCCTGCACACCAGGGTGTGGAGCTCGACGTCGAAGTGTGGGCATATCCTCTCAAACATAGCCACCGCCGACTCACAGTGATGCCTGTAGGTGACTATCACGGCGAAGACCTTGCCCCCGAAGCTGCTCCACGCCAATGCCTCCATCCTGTCCTGCACCGTCTTCATCTGCGCCGTCAGGTACCCCCAGTACATGGGCGTTGCCCAGACCACCAGGTCTGCCTCCCTGTACGCCCCGTATATCGCCGTCATGTCGTCCCCGATGACGCAGTCGTGGGGCGGCTCAGCGCAGCCCAAGCATCCCTGGCACGGACGTATCTCCATGTCGTTCAAGTAGAAGTGAGTCACCTCGTGCACATCCGACTCCGTCAGCCCCTTCAGGAAACTCTCGACGAGAGTGTCCGAGTTCCTCCCTCGTCTGGGGCTCCCGTGCAGCACCACAGTCCTCATGCACCAACCAACGTCACAAGGCATAGATATCGGTTTACACAGCCCACTACATATTCTCCAGCACCAGACCGTAGCCCCATGAATTTATCTTGACAGCCACCCAGAGTTGACCCATGAACCATAAACAAGCCATAAGCAGACGCATCGACCAGCACAGAGACGAACTGATCGACGTCAGCACACGCATCCACCAAGAGCCCGAGCTGGGCCACCAAGAACACAAGGCCAGCAAACTCCTCACCGAGAGGCTCAAGATGCACGGCTACGAGACAAGGCTCGGCGTCTCCGGCATGGACACCGCGTTCACCGCCACCATCGGGGGACGCGGCGCAGGCCCCAACATAGGCATACTGGCGGAGTACGACGCCCTCCCCGCCATAGGCCACGCCTGCGGCCACAACCTTATCGCCACAGCCGCCCTGGGGGCCGCCATCGGTCTCACCGCCGTCATCCCGGAGCTCGACGGCACAGTCACCGTCTACGGCACCCCCGCCGAGGAGGGCGTCGTCCAGAACGCCGGCGGCAAAGTCATAATGCTGGACGAGATAGCTAAAGCCGACGCCGCCCTCATGATCCACCCAGGCTCGGCCTGGGGCAGCTACGGCACGACAAACGCCCGGGAGAGCTTCCTCGTCGAGTTCCACGGCAGAAGCAGCCACGCAGGCGCGGCACCCGAGAAAGCCGTGAACGCC
>DAOVEE010000207.1 GCA_030669135.1 Candidatus Bathyarchaeota archaeon
AACGGAAGATGCTGCTGCCGAAAATGAAGACCTTGGCCTTGGCGATGGTCTCAGCATACTTGGGGCCAACGATGTATCCCTGTTTCTCTAGTTCCGGTATGTCTCTTAGGGGGGTTCTGCCCGGTGGGCGCCCCCTCACGAGGCATCTCCAGCCTTTCTTCTCAGAGAGACGCGGCAGCTCGTTATAGATCATGTATCTGATCGGGTATATTCGTCTCCTGTACGCGCCGAGGAAGACCACGTCGAGCTCCTTCTCCTCGGACGGCCTGTAGATGCGGTGATCGGTGAACCATGGGAAGTGTTGTCTCTCTATCTCGAGGTTGTCGAGGTAGTAGTTTTCGTCGAACCTGGTGTATAGGGCGAGGTTGAAGGGCAGAGGCGTCTTCCTGTACGGGGAATACTTGTACCTCATGAGCACCCCGTCGAACCCCTCGTTGGCTGTGCTCACAATCTCCTCGGGGTTCACGTGCATGTCGTTTACCGTCATTACGGTCCTGGGAGTCTCGCTTGTCTTCTCCCTGGCTATCCGCTTGTTCTCTTTGAGATGGGCGCTGCTGTTCACTATGAAGTCCGGCGGGTCGTTCCCATATAGCCGTTTCACTGTCTCGTTTATAGGCTCCCCCGGGACATGGTTTTCCCACCCTGAGCCGCTCCAACGGCAGTCGACGAGCTTCGCTACCTCCTGCTCAAGGTAGTACACTACGTTGAGGTTGACCAGGTTAGCGGATCTTATGGTGTTGAAGAGAACTCTCAACATGGGCTCATTGGAGATTATCGGTTTTCCGGTGGCATAAAGGTTTTTTCTTGGGCGGCTACCTCTTCGACTTGATTTTATAGGACTTCTTTATCTCCCAGAAGGCGTAGAGGTAGATCACTGTGATTATCAGGGTGTAGAGTAGGCTGAAACGCCAGAGATCGAAGTTCTTCTGCTGGTTGAGCATGAACATCATGGGGAAGAACACTATCGTCGCTATGACGGCGAGCCATATCTCTGGGTAGACCCGTGCCTGGTAGCCCATCACCGTCACTTGTGGCGGAGGTTATCTATCTATTATGGATAGACGGTTCATCTCTAGAGCCACTCACCGAGCTGCTCCTCAACTTGCTTCCGCATCCTCCGTCTCCTTAGGAGGTACCACGTGAGCCAGGTCAACGAGAAGATAGGCACGACGTCGAGCCCCGGCACGAGCTCCAGCAACGAGATGGCTCCTACGACGTTGAAGTAGACGGCGCAGAACAGGAAACCGGCGAGGTCCAGGATGTCCCCGAGCACCGGCGTCAGCAGTATCGGCGCCACGAACTCAAGCAGGTCCAGGCACAGGCACACTAATAGCGTCATCAGCTCCTCCCACGAAATCTTTAGGACCCATGGGGCTGATACTATCTCAGTCTCCAAGGACGCACCTACTATATCATGGTTTTAAGGGTAATAAAAAGGTCATCCCGTGGGGATGATGAGCTGGATGTCTTCGGGCACCACGATGAACTGGCTCTTCCCCGTATCCGCGATGTCACGCAGCGTCTCCAGATAGAGGTACAGCCTCGTGAGTTCGTTCAGGTCGACGCCAAGGTCGGTCTCCGCTATTGCTAGCAACGCATCTCTGGTGGCGTTGGCGATTATGAGTCTGGACTGGGCTACACCCCCGGCTTCCTTGATGGCTGACTGCGCGTTCGCGTCGGCGATGACGAGGAGCTTGGTCTTGTTGAACTCGGCGGCTATGGACAGCTGCTCCGCGGCGAGCTTCTTCTCTATGGCGTTGACGAAGTTGACGGGTAAGGCTATCTTCCTTATGTTTACGGCGTCTAGTATTATCGCGTCGCCGATGCTGGGCTCCTGGCTGAAGGATTCCTCCAGCTGGGCTCTCAGCACCACTCCTATTGTGGCTCTCTGCTCTATGGTCTGGATGGCTGTGTAGTCCACGAGCAGGTTACGTATGGTCTCGCGTATTATAGGTATCACGGCTCTCTGCCTCCAGTCTAGAGTCGGGTAACGTCTGAACAGGTCGGTGGCTCCGCTGGAGTCAATCCTCCACCGCACGGTTACGTCGACATCTACCTTGAGCCCGTCCTTCGTGAGGCTCTCCACCGAAGGGAAGTCACCCGCCTCAGTGACGTCGCTCCACATGTGGACACTGTCCGTGGCTACGTATATTTGATAGACGCTGGCCCACGGCCCCTTTATGAAGTACTGGGCGTTGCTGCCAGTGCCGACGAAGCTCGTAGACCCGAACACAGGGTCGACTATAATGGCCACGTAGCCGACGTTGATGCGGCCCACGCTGAAGAACAACAGGCCACCCACTATCACAACGATGACTAACGCTATTACTCCGATGCCCTCCAACCGGGGGCCCTCGAATTGGAATCTTTTTTCCATTGGTTTCACCTTGGTCTATACATAAAGAATGGTTGGTTAAAAGGTGTTTCTGCTAGTCCCGTATTCCCTCTAGGACGCTTATGGCGTTCCAGATACGGGTGCGGCTGTACATGGGCATGTTGGGGTCCTGGCTTATGTCCTCCAGAATGGCTATGGCGTTGGCAGCCCTAGCGGCGACGCTGAGACTCTCGTCCAAGAGCATGTCGGCGGCCTGTTTGGCCGTCCGCCTGATGTTCCGTGGGGTGGTGTTATCGTCTGCGATCATGTTTAGAATGGACATGGCCTGCTCCATTTTTCTACTGTACTCATCTTTGATACTCATACCAGCTCCTCCTTACAATTGCGCTGTGAGGATTCGTTGTATAGGACAAGGGGTCGGGATAAAAAACTATCTTTTTTATGAAAGATTTTCTTCGATGTAGGCCGGTAGATCGGCTACACTGTCTAGAAGCACGGGAGGTGGGGTCTCATTCTCCCAGCTCCTGAGACCACGGCGGCCCGTGGCGACTCCTATGAACATGCATCGGCTGTTCTTGGCGGAGTCGTAGTCGATCTGGTGATCTCCCACCATGACGACCTCGTCGACGGTGAG
>DAOVEE010000167.1 GCA_030669135.1 Candidatus Bathyarchaeota archaeon
CTCTTCGACGAGGTGAACAGCAGCGTGGTGAGCCAGTTCCTCGACGAGGTCATGGAGGGCATCACCGCCAAGGTGTTCAGGACCTTCTACGCGACGGAGGCCGTGGAGTCCAGGCTCAAGGAGCTGCCCGTAGAGAAGGACGCTCCCGACTATAGGAAGAAGCACGTGGCCACCCTCGCCAACCTGGAGGCCGCCATCACCTGTAACCACAAACGCACCATACCCAAGACGTGGGAGCAGAGCCTCACGCGGCAGAAGGAGAGGCTAGCGGCCCGCAAAAGGAGGGCCAAGGAGAACATGCGCAAGTACCGTGAACGCATCAGGGACGCCATCGCCAAGTACGAGGAAAGGATCGCCAGGTACGACGCGAAGCTGATGGAGGACAAGAAGAAGCTCGACGAGTACAAGCAGGAGCTCAAGACGCGAGAGGCGGCGGGCAAGTCCACGAAGGGGATAAAGAAACGCATCGCATCCAAGAGAAGCGTCATCAGGAACGGCAGGGAACGCATCAAGAACACGAGGGACAAGCACAGGGAGCGGGTCGAGAAGCTCAAGGAGCGGATGGAGACGCGGCGCAGAAAGGACGAGCAGATGATCGAGAAAGCCATGCTCCAGATCGAGGCGAAGGAGCTGACCCGTGACTACAACCTGGGCACGAGCCTCAAGAGCTACGTCGACCCCCGGGTCTACTATGAGTGGGGCCGCGACGTGGAATACGACTGGCGCAACTACTACTCGTCGACGCTGGAGAAGAAGTTCAGCTGGGTGGACCCGGAGCCACGGGAGAATGAAGCAGAGTAGAACAAGGTCCCCGGTGCCTGCTTGAACGTTAAAACCCTTTTCACCCGTGTCCTGCCTCACTGGACCCTCATGAACCTCTGCCTGACTGGCCTGTCCATAGTCTCCGCGACCATCCTGTATGTCACCAAGACCCTGCTGCCCGTGACGGAGAGCATCCTAGAGTTCACGGTGGTCTCCTTGATCAACATGGTCTTCCTGCTCTACTGGAGCCTCTGGTTCATCACGGCGGCTCCGCCCATCCTGGGAAGCCTGTATCTGGCTCGGGAGGACCCAGACTACTACAGGTACGCGGTCCAGAACGCCGCCGCGGTCGTCGTGCTCTACGTCCTGAAGATACTCTTAGGATTCGACATCTTCTCGGTGGTCGCTTAGCCGCCGCCGATGGGTGGCATCATGGAGACCCTGTCGCCGTCCCTCAGAACGGTGTCGAAGCCGTCCAGGCTCCTTATGTCAACCTCGTTGACCGAGAACATCAGGTAGTCGAGGAGCCTTCCCTCGTCGTCGTACACGTATACCCTGAACGGGTCGCCATAGAGGCCGATGAGGTGGTTGATCAGGACAATGACGGTGGCGTCTTCGGGCAGGGACACCGTCTCGGCTGTCTTCCCTGCGGCGTCCCTGACCATAGCGTAGTACCTTAACTCCACCTCCAACTCGGTCACCCCACAAACATTATTGGTTCCATAGTGATCGTGTCACATGAGTTTTATGCCTGAAAGAATACGCAGGGAAGTACCTGCGGGTCAAACCATCGGACGGCAGCCTGATGGACGAGATGCTGAGAAAATACTATTCTCTGATGGAGTGGAGCCCTGAGACGGGGGGCCCCTCAGGGGGACGCTGGAAAACTTGGGGCTAGGATACGTCGCCGACGACCTGACCTTCTGACATCATATTAAGAGGACCAATCCCCCCAGGGTGATTAGTAGAGCGCCCGCCGCCGTCCTCAGAGTCACCGGCTCCTTGAATAACATTACCGAGGCCAGCATCGCGAGCAGCGGGTAGCTCGCCGCCAGGGAGACGCTGAGCGACACGCCCGACCTGGTTATAGCCGCGTAGTAAAAGTAGTGGCCCACGGCGAAGCTTATGACACCGGCGAGGACATAGTAGGCCGCCGACATGTTTAGCTCCCCGACGCCTAGCCTGCCGGTCAGCGCAAGATATGCGCTGAACATGATCCCCGCCGCGACGCAGCTGTACGCCGTGCCTATTAGGGGGTCCACACGGTCCCCTGCCATCCTAACCAGCAGCGCCTCGGCTGCCCAGCATACCGCCGCCATCAAGGCCAGTTGCCAGCCCTCCAATGCATTCACATCCCCATCAACGAGGCGCCGGGATTCAAGTCTTCTGATCGGCTCGATACCGTTTTATGCCGTATGCATCAAGTTGAGTCCATGAAGAACCTTGTTAAGCGTAAGCTGAAGGCGGGTAAGCCCGCGTTGGGCACATGGGTATCCATAGGACACCCCGACGTGACCATGTATCTGGCCGACATGGGGTGGGACTGGCTCGTATGCGACATGGAGCACAGCGCCTACGGCCCCGAGACCTACCACTTCATGGTACAGAGCATGCTCTACGCCCGGGAGCGTTGCATGCCCATGTGCAGGATACCGTGGACGGACCTCATCTGGATAAAGAAGGTCATGGACGCCGGCGCCACAGGCATCGTGTCGCCGCGCATAGAGACCAAGGAGCAGGCGGAGGACATGGTCCGGCTTATGAAGTACCCGCCGTGGGGTGAGCGGGGCGCAGGCCCCAGGCTCGCCGCGTTCAGGGACCCAGACTACTTCGCGTCCGCCAACGAGGAGACCCTCTGCGTCGTCATGATCGAGACGGCGAAGGGCGTGGAGAACATCGACGAGATATTCAGCGTCGAGGGAGTGGATGCGTGCTTCGTGGGGCCCAGCGACCTGAGCCTAGACATGGGGATACACCGCCAGTACACGAACCCCGAGTTCCTGAAGACCCTAGACAGGATCGTTGAGGCGGGCAGGGACCACGGCGTCGCGCCGGGGATGCATTGCTTCACCACGCCCGGCCCCACGAACATCAACGAGGCCATAGAGAGAGGCTTCCTGTTCTGCGCCTTGAACAGCGACACCATGTACCTCAGGAACGGGGTGAACGCGGCCTTCGACCACGTCAAGGGCTGGAAGCCGGGGCAGCAGGGCGAGGAAGTGGACGTCTAGATCTTTTCAGGCTTCCTTACGTCGATCTCTTCCATGCGGCCGACGTCGATCTTCACGACAAGGTCTGCCTCTACCTCGTACAGAACCCGCTTCCCCAGAGCCTCAACGCTCGGCTCCTCCATGTTGGCGCCATCAAGAAGCTTCAGGAACAGCCCCTGCTTATTCAGGGTCTCTTCTTCTTTGAGTAGCGCCATCATCGCGCCTTCCGCCAGGCTGTCCCTCTGCGCCTCGTCCTTGCCCCAGACTTTCACCTCGTAGACGAGGCTCAGCCTCTGCCCCAGCGTCACGTAGGGTTTAAGGTACGTGACCTTGACGTTACCTTCCCCTTTCTTAGGCGGCCGGCCGAGGGCCACTGTTGCCTCCCTGTAGTCCACCGTGTACGCCCGGGCGCTGGCCTTCATGCCGTCCACCTCCACGCCGAGGAGCGGCCTGACGGGCTTCTCCGACAGGGTGAAGACCTTCTCCTCGCCGTCGCCGTCGAAGACGTCCTGGACCTTGTCGTCCGGCACCACCGGCCTGCCTATGCCCGAGTCCGCCGGCTTGAAGCCGCTGTTCGTCACCTGGACGTATGGTAGCCCCGTCTTGGGGGTCACTTTCGAACCGCTGATGCTTCCCTTCTTGACGTCTTTCAGGTTATCCTGCAGAGCCTTTATGATGGCTTCCTCGATCTTGGCGAACATCCGGTGCACCTGTGCTTAGGACTTGATCCTCTAGTGATAAAATATTTTGGAGATTTCATGTTGGAAATCCGATAAAGGAGACATTAAATGACGAGGTATACAGTTCCCCGGGGCGTTGTTTAGAATAAATATTTTGATTTAGCTACAATCATTTCGTTTCAGCACCCGAAAAACAATTATTATGATAGAACAGAGACTACTTCTAGTGTAACAACATGCATGGTTCTAAGAAAAAAGCAGCTATGCTGCTAA
>DAOVEE010000034.1 GCA_030669135.1 Candidatus Bathyarchaeota archaeon
AACCCGAGCCGAGAGTACATGCGTCCATCGGTGGCGAAGGTCCATAGGCCACGCTCCGGCTTCCTGTAGATCTCGGATACCGCCTGAGCCGCCTCCTCTACCACCGGGTGCTTATCCGGGTCCGTGTAGAACCCTGAGAACGTTCTCCCGGTGATCAACGTCGTGGGGATGACCGTTGCCTCGAACTCGGGGTCCTCTGCCCTAATTTCGGCTATTATCTTGTTCAGTTCGTTGTAGAGGTCCTCGGCTGTGAATCCTGGGTGGTTCCTGCAGTCCATCCAGAACCGGCAGGACTCGGGGACGACGTTAAACGCCTTCGGGCTGACCTCTATCTGGGTCACCACGAGGCTGACCCGCCCATAGATCGGGTGACTGGGCAGCCGGGGTACAAGGTCGTCCCGTATCATCTGGATCATCTTCGTCGCCTTATATAGAGCATTAACGCCTCTCTCAGGGGCGCTGGCGTGGCAGCTCCGGCCCTTGACGACGACCCCGAACTTCATCGAGCCCCTGTGGCTGAGAGCCAGCTCCATGTTCGTGGCCTCCCCTATGAGAACCACGTCCGCTAGGAACTGGCTGTCAACGATTGTGGACATTGTTCCTGCGCCGCCCACCTCCTCCTGGGCCACCGCCGCTACCTTGTAGTCACCTTTAAGCCTTATCCCTAGTTCCTTGAGGGCTCTGCCGGCGAGCATCATGGCCGCGACCGCCGCCTTCATGTCGCATGCTGCTCTACCGTACACGACCTGTCCGTCGACCCCGAGATCGGCTCCGTCCATCAGCTTCCCTGAGTAGGGATCAACCATGGCGCCGACAGGGACGTGGTCTATGTGTCCGTTAAGCAGCAGACTTCTGCCTCCCCCTGACCCGATTATGGTCCCGAGGGCGTCATGTTTTTCGTCCACGAAGGATACATCGAAGCCGTATTCCCTCATCTTCTCAGCTAGGAACTCGGCCTCCTGCCTCTCCTCGAAGCTTGGGCTGGGTATCGATATGACCTCTTGGAGGAACTTGATGCTCTCTTCCCGGTTCTCTTCAACCCAGTCGATTATCCTTTTTCTCAAGTCGCGCATGGAGAAGGGAATGGGAAAACAGGGTTAAAACAGGTTCTACTCGACGACGGTTATGGCTTCTGTCGGGCACGCGGCTACGCAGCCCATGCACGCGATGCACTCATCCTCGGCGGCGACGACAACCTTGTCGCCCTCGTCTCTGTATACCCCCATGGGGCACGTGGATACACAGGTCTTGCAGTTCACACATCTCTCCGGGTCTATGGACACTTTAGGCATGTAATCACGCTATTCTGTCTAGGAAGTGGAGCAGTGTATTAAGTTTGCTCCATGAAGCGCTTATGTTTGAGGTAAGATTATCTTGAGGTAATATTATCTATGTGTTATACGTTGAATATTAGAAATATTAGGAGGAGCAGAGTTGAGTAAGATTCACAGGTATCTGCCGAACAGCGTCCCCGAGATAAAGGAGAAGATGATGGATGACATAGGCATCTCGTCCATCTCCGACCTATATTCCGACATCCCCAACGAACTCGTATACAAAGAAATACTTGAGATCCCGGGGCCTAGCACGGAGGCGGAAGTGAAGGCCCATGTCTCCGGTCTCCTTGAGGAGAACGCCACGCTGAGGTGTCCGCCCTTCATGGGGGGCGGCGTCTGGCCCCACTACGTCCCGAGCGTCGTGGATGAGGTCGTTCACCGCGCCGAGTTCCTAACGAGCTACACGCCCTACCAGCCCGAGATAAGCCAAGGCATGCTTCAGAGCGTCTTCGAGTACCAGAGCCAAGTCTGTGAACTCGTGGGCATGGATGTCGCTAACAGCAGTCTCTACGACTGGAGCACCGCCGTGGGCGAGGCCGCGCTCATGTCCAGCAGGATCACGAGGAAGACGAAGGTCCTCGTACCCGATCTGATGAGCCCCTTGAGGTACTCTGTCCTCAAGACCTACACTGAGCCCGCTGGACTCAGTGTAGAGAAGGTGGACCACGACGAGATCACCGGCCTCATGGACCTAGAGGACCTGAAGGACAAGGTTGACGGTGATACGGCGGCTGTCTACATAGAGAACCCCGCCTATATGGGGTTCGTGGAGGAGAACGCGGTCGACGTCGGCGAGATAGCACACGACAACAAAGCATTGTACGTGGTCGGCGTAGACCCTACGAGCCTCGGCGTACTGAAGGCACCCGGCGGCTACGGTGCCGACATCGTCTGCGGCGAGGGGCAGCCGCTAGGTAACCACATGAACTATGGCGGCCCTCTCCTCGGGATACTGGCTTGCAAGCACGATAACAGGTACATCCGTCAGATGCCGGGCCGCATAATCGGCATCACAGAGACCTTGAAGGATCAGAGGCGCGCCTACACCATGACTCTTCAAACCCGTGAGCAGCACATCAGACGGGAAAAGGCCACAAGCAACATATGTAGCAACCAAGCGTTGTGCGCCGTCGCTGCGAGTGTCTACCTGAGCCTTTTAGGCCCCACCGGGATGAGGGAGCTGGGGGAGACCATCATGAGCAGAGCGAGGTACGCTCAGCGGAAGATAGATGAACTGCCCGGCGTGAGGGCGCCCATATTCAACAGCTTCCACTTCAAGGAGTTCACGGTCAACTTCCAGCACAAGTCTGTAGACGAGGTAAACAAGGAGCTCAGGGCAAAAGGGATGCAGGCGGGCATACCTTTAACGAAGCAGTTCCCCGACCTTGGTGAGACCAGCCTATTCTGCGTTACGGAGGTACACAGCAAGAAGGACATAGACTCGCTGGTCTCTGTGCTGAAGGAGGCGCTGGAGGGATGACGATAAAGTTTAGACAGGCAGACTGGGTGGAGCCCCTGATCTTCGAGCTGAGCAACAAGGGAAGAATAGGGTACCAGTTCCCCCCTCTGGAGCCGGAGATCAACGGCTCACTGGACCCCGAGAACCTCGTCCCGGAGGCCCTCCAACGCAGAGAAGCCCCCAACCTTCCCGAACTCTCCGAGATACAGGTCCTGCGGCACTACATGCATCTCAGCCAGATGAACTACGGCGTCAACTCCGGCCTCATATACCCTCTCGGGAGCTGCACCATGAAGTATAACCCCATAATCAACGAGGTCCTGGCGTCCCACCCGAAAGTAACCGGGCTTCACCCCATGCAGGACGACGAGACGGTGCAAGGGATACTCAAGCTCCTCTACACCTTCAAGAGGTATTTCCTCGAGGTCACCGGGATGGATGACGCCACGCTCCAGCCGGCGGCGGGGGCCCACGGAGAGTGGACCGGCATAATACTCATGAGGCAGTACCACAGGGACAACGGCGAATTGGAGAAGCGGACGGAGATAATCATTCCTGACAGCGGCCACGGCACTAACCCCGCCAGCGCAAACATGGCGGGCTTCAAGACGGTGGAGATACAGAGTAACGACTCGGGGACGGTGGACCTCGACGCCTTGACAGCCGCGGCTGGACCCCAGACGGCTGGACTCATGCTGACCAACCCGAACACGATAGGGGTCTTCGAGAACCAGATAACCGAGATAAGCGAGATAGTCCACGACGCCGGGGGCCTCATGTACTACGACGGCGCCAACCTTAACGCCATCATGGGGTGGTGCCGGCCAGGCGACATGGGCTTCGACGTCATACATAGCAACCTCCACAAGACCTTCAGCACGCCCCACGGCGGTGGGGGTCCGGGAAGCGGGCCGGTGGGAGTCAAGGAGTTCCTTGCCGACTTCCTCCCCGTGCCTGACATCGTGGAAGACGGCGGTGTCTACAGTCTCGACTGGGATAAGCCTAAATCCATCGGTAAGATACACGGGTTCCACGGCAACGTGAACGTGGCCCTAAAGGCGTACGCGTACATGGTCACGATGGGAGGAGAGGGACTGAAGGAGTCGTCCGAGCTCTCCGTTCTGAACGCGAACTACGTCAGCCAGAAACTGAAAGATCTGAAGGGATACGAGCTGACTTACGACCCTGAGAAGCCGAGAAAGCACGAGGCGGTGCTCAGCGCCGGCCCGATGCTGGACGACACCGGGGTGAGCGCGCTATACGTGAGCAAGAAGCTCCTCGACTACGGGCTGCACGCGCCCACTACCTACTTCCCGCTGATCGTGCCCGAGGCCCTGATGATCGAGCCCACCGAGTCCGAGCCCGTCGAGTCGCTGGACGCGTTCATCGAGGCGATGACTGAGATCAACGAGCTTGCCTACGAGAACCCCGAGGAGCTGCTGTCTGCGCCGCATAACACGGCCGTGACTAAGCTGGACGAGGTGAAGGCGGCTCACCCGAAGACCATCTGCCTTAGCTGGCGCAGGTATTGCCAGATCATGTCGGACGAGTAGGTCACCTTTTTATACCCTCACCTCATTTATCCGTGACTAGGTAACCATATGATGCTAAGCCAGATCGCCATCGACTTCGGCGCCTTCGCGACTCCACCGTACGCCACTTTCGCCATAATGGGCATAGCCATCACCCTAGGCACGGTTACTAGCCTCATTGGGGTGCGGAGCATGGACCTTGATGCTTACAGGAAGCTCACCATCGAGAGCTCCAGGATAAGGAAGGAGCTTATGGACGCCACCAGGAGCGGGAACCAGAGGAGGATGTCTAAGGTTCAGAAGCGCCAGCAGGACCTGATGGCCCAGCAGAGCAAGATCAGCATGGACAGGATGAAGTCGAGCATGTTTTTCACCATCCCCCTCCTGTTTATGTGGCGTCCGCTGAGCGAGTTCTTCTCAGGCATCGTCATCGCTTACTTCCCCTTCGATTTCCCGTGGGTCCCCCGGGAGTTCAAGTTCATCCAGTGGTACATCCTCTGCAGCATAAGCTTCAACATCGTCCTGAACAGGGTGTTTGGCTTGAGCTTCGAGATCGACCCAGAGGACTAAGCATTGAGCGGGCGTGACCTCGTCATCACTGTGGCGGGCCCCCATGGCTCGGGGCGCAGCACACAGGCTAGGTTCATAGCCGAGTCATTCGATCTGCGCTACATCTCGGCGGGCATGATCTTCCGTGAGCGCGCCGAGGAGCTGGGCCTGTCCCTCGAGGAGATGTCGAGGAAGGCAGCCGTGGACCGGGATTTTGATAACTACCTGGACGCGAGGACCAAGGAGGAGTCCCGGAGGGGAGGGGTGGTCATCGACGCCACGCTGTCTGGGTGGATGGCTGAGGACCCTGACCTCAGGATATATCTTAGCTGCCCCTTGGATGAGAGGGTTCACCGCATCGCGGAGCGTGAGGACCGCGCCTTGGAGGAGGTGGATAAAGAGACCCGTTTCAGGGAGGAGAACGAGCTCAGGCGGTTCAGGGAGTGTTACGGCATGGATCTGAAGGACCTTAGCGTATACGACCTGGTGGTGAACACGGGGCTCTTCGACGCCGCCGGCGTCGCGCGAATCTTTAAAAACTTCATAGATGAATACCTTAGTTGCAGGTGAGTGTGGTGTCTGCTTTCGATGTTGGGCGGGTCTGCGTCAAGCTGAGGGGACGCGAGAAGGGATCGGAGTGCGTAGTAGTCGACGTCATCGACAGGAACTACGTGGTGATAGCGGGCCCGGGCGTCAGGAGGAGGAGGGTGAACATGCATCACCTCAGGCCTCTCGACAGATCCGTCAGCGTCGGCAGGGACGCCTCGGACGAGGACGTGGCGGCGGCTCTCGGCGGCTGAGTCTTCTAGTATATGGGTGTCAGGCTTAGGGACGGGTAGCCCGCCGAGTTGTCCTGCTCCAGCGCGTACATGGATGTCTGGGGCTTGACTCCGTCCAGCAGCATGACGCCTCTCCGGTTGTGTAGCCGTAGGTGTGTGTGGGCCAGGTTGGACGCGTGCTGCCTGATGGCTTCCTCTCCGGGCCTCGAGAGGAGGACTAGGAGGCCGCCTGTGTTGCGGGCGTGCATCGACTCTGTGTCGAGGAAGCTCCTGCTCTGGGTCTCCGGCCATGTCTTGCCGAGGCGGTCCGTGTAGACTATGTTGAATATGGGCTGCCCCGTCTCCCGGCGGAGCCTCGAGGCCTCCTCCCTCCATATCCTCTGGCTCATCTTTATGTCGCCCGGGTCGAGGCCTAGGTTCACGGGCGTCTCTTCCTCGGGCAGCGTCGTGGCTATCCTTAGTAGACGGTGCTGCTCCTCGGCGGTTACTCCGTACTGGTGATCGAACCCGGTTATCCTGTTCACGCTCTCGCCGCTCGGCGGCAGGAATAGGACGCCCCTCTGGCTGGTTATGAAGCTGGCACGCAGGGGCCCAACTATGATCGCCGGCACGATGGGGGATATGTTCTCTCCCAGCTCGAAGAACACCGTGTCGCCTTTTCTGAAGCCGCCGGTTATCTCGTCTAGCCCCGGGTTCCCTGTGTGGTAGTGTCCGTCGGGGTCGGGGTCCGGCCGGTATCTCCTGGGGTGTCCGACTGGCTTGTTCCGGAATATCGGTAGCACGCGGAAGCCTCTGTGGAGCGTGAAGGCGTGGAGAGGCCTCTCGATGAGGGTGCCTCTCATCTTGATTATCTCCAGCTCCCTGAAGACGCCGCCGTTCAGGATTTCTCTCCTGAGCGCTATTATGCCGTCTGCCACGAACTCCTCCACGCCGAGGCCGATCTTCTTGGAGCCCGTGGGCATCTCGGTGATCAGCAGCGTGGTGCAGTAGGTCTGGGCCAATATCTTGCTGAGGATGTGTAGGGTGACGCGGGCGTCTATGGTCTCTGTGAAGGCGTTGCTCAGCGCGGTGAAGCTGTCTATCACCAGCCTCTTGGCGTGGGTCTCATCTAGGTGGCTCGTTATCATCTCGACTAGTACGTCGAGGCCCTCCTCCTTCACCGTGACCAGGTCCATCACCTCGAGCCTGCTCCACGTGTCCTTGGCCATGAGGTCCCTGCCCACCCTCGCCATGTACTCGAGGAAGCTGTGCCTTCCCTCGCTGAGGCTCACGTAGAGGCAGTTCTCTCCCTGTGAGGCTCCCCTGTAGAGGAACTCGCCGCTCATCAGAGTCTTCCCTGTGCCGGGTTTGCCCGCTATGAGGGTCATGCTTCCCTTGGGGAGGCCGCCTTGTAGTGCCTCGTCGAGGCATCTTACCCCGGTCTCTACTCTATGGTTGTTCATCTTTCAGTACTCCTGGGTTCGACCTGAGCTCTCGGTAGAGCGCCTTGGATATGGCTCGTTTGATGAGCTCCGCGCTGCTTCCCATGGATTCCTGGAGCGCGTCGATTACCTTGCCGTACTTGAGTGGACTGGTTTTCTCCGAGATTCTCTGGTCCACAAGCGCCGCCCCTGTTCTCCCTAGACACTCCTTGAGGATGTCTTGGGTTATTCTTTCGAGGAGCGCCGAGCCTTTTTCGAGTCTTGTGAAGAGTATGTGGTCCTTGGAGCTTATCTTCTCTGTGAAGCTGTGCTCGGTGAGGCTGATCAGCTCCCTGAGTTGGCACGCGCATATGTGTAGGTTTGTCTGGGTGAGTTGGGGCTCCCCGTTGCCGGGTACCTGTACCAGGAGGATCTCTGAGCCGTTCTCTATCTGGTTTAGAATCTCTGCGAGGCTGTTGTCTTGTGACTGGAGGGACAACGGTTTCCTCCTAGAGGTTTAGCGTTTTTAGGAGGATCTCCTTGTGGCCGTTGACCAGTAGGAGGCAGATGAGGTCCAGGAGCTCGATGTCTTCTGTGAACATCGCGGACTCGAAGGGTTTCTCGGATCCCCTGGGCGCCAGCTTCGCTAGTATGAACCGCTCGTTGTCGCTGTTGATGAACAGGATGGGCGTGTTGACCGCCACCTTCTTCACTTGGTAGATGTAGCTGAGCTCTCTGGCTAGGGGGTTCACCCGTGGGTCGAGGGGGCTATAGAGTTTTATCTCGACGCCGTTCTCCAGCATCTCGTCGAGGAGCCTGTGGGCGGCGTTGAAAAGTATCTCGAGTCCGTCCTCGGTCGTGACGATGGTGAGCGACTCCTCGCTCTGTCGGATGATCTCGTTGCACTTGCCTTTGATGTCGTGGTCTTGGTCGAGGAACCAGACTAGCTTCTTCTGTGGTCCTGCGTCTTCCTTGTGTTTCTCGTGTACGTTTTCTAGATGCTTGATGATGGAGTCGAAGTCTGTGGCCTTCTCTTTCGTGATGTTGAGTATTGTGTTGAAGGATTCTCCTGGGTTGCTTGGGGCGAACTGTTTTGGGGTTCCCGGTATCTCGACTACTAGCCCGTAGTCTATGAGTTTCTTTAGTGTGCCGTACACCTTGGTTCTGGGTACGTCGCAGTTGAGGCTGAGTTTTCTGGCTCCGGCTGTGCCTAGGTTGATGAGGCTTAGGTAGACCTTTGATTCGTACTCGCTAAGGCCGATGTACTCAACGATCTTTGGCCATATTGATACCAAGTCGCTGTACTTTTTCTTGTCTTTAAACCGTGACCTTTTGTTACGGTTATACAAGTCAGGTCGTTCCCGGTGGGTTGTTTGGTGGTCGTTATTTGTAGTTGATGTCCCCTCTCTGCGCTTCTTCCTAGATACACCCTTTGGTCTTGGCCGTTCCTCGCTGAACTTCAAGCAGTTCACCGAACAAAGTGTAACCAAGTCCTACCCTTTGATATTAGCAACTATATAATTGGATATCTTGATGTTAGGCATAATACTTAAAATCATAGAAAAAAAGATAAAAAAATTAGTATTTAGTGAATACCTTCATCATCGCGCCGACTGCCTTTCCGAGTTCGTCGACGTGACCCATCTCAGCCAAGGACATCTCCATGGCGCCGAGCGTCGCAACAAGATCGTTCATGGTGTTGTTGCCCATGTGGCCGACTCGAACCGTCTTTCCTCCCAGCTTGCCGAGCCCGCCGGCTATGATTACCCGGTACTTCTGGAACATGGTGGTCCTCATCTTTGCGTCGTCCACTCCTTCAGGTACCTTAGGCACCGTGAGGGTGTGGGCGTTGTGCCCCTCTGCGGGGAAGCTCCCCCAGCCCAGCGCCTTGATTCCCGCCTGGAAAGCCTTGCTGAAGACCTCGTGTCGCTTCCATCTCGTCTCCAGCCCTTCCTCGAATATTATCCTCAGGGACTCCAGCATGCCGAGAACTAGGCCGGTGGCTGGTGTGGCGAAGTAGCCCCTCGGGCTGTCCATGATGGGTTTCCAGCGCTTGAGGTTTACGTAGTAGTCGCTGGGTGGGCTCTTCCGTTTCTCGACGGTATCCCACGCCTTGTCGTTGACGCAGAACAGGCTGATGCCCGGAGGAGCCCCGAGGGCCTTCTGGCTTCCGGTGAGGCAGTAGTCGATGTTCCACTCGTCCATCTTGAGGGGCATTCCGCCTATTCCGCAGACGCTGTCAACCACGTACAGCGCGTCGGTGTTCCTCCGTAGCTCTCCTATCTTCTTGAGATCGTTGGCTATGCCGGTGCTGGTGTCGACGTGCTCCACTGTGAATAGCTTGTACTCGTTGCTGCTGAGCTTCTCCTTGACCATGTTGACGTCCACGGCGTCGCCCCACTCGAACCTGACGCGGTCCACTTCTCCGCCGTGGGCCTCCACGATCTCCTCCCACTTCTCGCCGAAGTAGCCGTTCTCTACGCAGAGCACCTTGTCGCCCTTCTCCATGAGGTTGGCGATGGCGGCCTCCATGCCGAGGGTTCCGCTGCCTGCGAGGAGGAATGGTGTGCCGTCGGTTCCGAATAGTTTTTTCTGTAGTGTTAGTGCCTCAGCGTAGCCTTCGACGAACTCGTTGCTGACGTGGCTGAGGATGGGCTTCGCTAAAGCCCTGAGGACCCTGGGCGAGACTATGGTGGGCCCTGGGATCATCAGTAGCTCCCGTTCGTTCTTCAATTAATCCACCGCATTGAAGAAGAGCCTAGGATAATTAACGTTATCGAAAGGCGTGGTGGGAGGGGGAAAAGTGCCCAATATGTTTTTATTTGGTTAGCCAGCCCTTATTTGCGGTGCGTTTGGTGTCTGGTGACTATAAAATTCTGGCTTAGGCTGTCACTGGGCACGAGGAATAACGTTTTATATTGTAGGGAGTGTTGGGTGGGCTAGCATGAGCTATAAGCCGTTGGACAGCAAGGTGGAGATACCGGCGCTTGAGCGCGAGGTCCAGAGGTTCTGGGAGGAGACGGACGCTTACCGTAGACGGGTCGAGATTCAGGAGGGTGAGGATCGGCCGCACTGGAGTTTCATCGACGGCCCGATTACGGCGAACAACCCCATGGGCGTCCACCACGCGTGGGGCCGTACCTACAAGGATCTGTTCGCACGGTACCGTTTCATGAGAGGCTACGAGGTCAGGAACCAGAACGGCTTCGACTGTCAGGGGCTCTGGGTGGAGGTCGAGGTGGAGAAGGAGCTTGGCTTCGAGTCCAAGCTGGACATCGAGGCGTATGGGCTGGCCGACTTCGTGAAAAAGTGTAAGCAGCGGGTGCTGAAATACTCGGCCATCCAGACGGAGCAGTCTATACGGCTGGGGATGTGGACTGACTGGAACGACCCGGAGGAGCTCCGTAAGCTGGCCGAGGCATTGGAGACTCCCTTGGAGGAGACGACGTACGTGGGCTCAAGGGGGCCCGTGACGGGGACCGCCGAGTGGCTGGTGGGGAACCTGGGGATGCCCGAGCTGGGGGGGAGCTACTACACTCTCAGCGACGAGAACAACTACATGATATGGGCGGCGCTGAAGAGCTGCCACAAGCGCGGCTGGATATATAATGGGGCGGACGCGATGCCGTGGTGCCCTAGGTGCAGCACGGGCATAAGCCAGCACGAGATAGTCACCGAGGGGTACCGTGAGCTGACCCACACCAGCGTCTATGTGCTCTTCAGGTTGAGGGATAGGGAGGGGTCTCTCCTAATCTGGACTACCACGCCCTGGACCCTCACGAGCAACGTCGCCGCCGCAGTCCACCCCGACCTTACCTACGTCAAGGTCAAGTACAGAGACGAGGTTCTCTACCTCAGTAAGGGCGCCCTGAAGTCGGCTATACAGGATCAGAAGAACGTGGAGGTCTTGGGGGAGCTGAGCGGCGCGGAGATGGACGGTTGGAGGTACAGCGGCCCCTTCGACGAGCTGCCCCTTATCGAGGAGATGGGTGTGCCCGAGGCCCACAGGGTCATCCTTTGGGACGAGGTGGGCGAGGAGGAGGGCACGGGTATCGTCCACATTGCGCCGGGGGCCGGCAAGGAGGATCTGATGCTCGGGAAGCAGTATGGGTTACCCGCCCCGGCGCCGCTGGACGACTTCGGCGTGATCATCGACGGCTTCGGCTGGCTCAGCGGCGTGCACGTCTACGACTCGGCGGAGCCCATATTCGAGGACCTCCGTAAGAAGGATCTGCTTTACAGGACTCAGAGGTACACCCACAGGTACCCGGTGTGCTGGCGCTGCGGGAGCGAGCTGGTGTTCAGGCACGTCAGCGAGTGGTTCATCGACATGGGGGAGAAGCTGGACAAGCCTCTGGAGGAGGTGACCGGGGAGGAGAAGGAGCGGAACCTCCGGTACCAGATCATGGACAGCGCCAACGAGGTGGAGTGGATCCCCGAGTTCGGGCTCAAGAGGGAGCTTGACTAACTCCGCAACATGGACGACTGGATGATAAGCAAGAAGCGGTACTACGGCCTCGCGCTGCCCATCTGGACCTGCGAGTGCGGCTGGTTCGACGTCATAGGCTCCAGGGAGGAGCTCAAGGAGAGGGCGGTGGAGGGGTGGGACCGGTTCGAGGGGCACAGCCCCCACAGACCGTACATAGACGAGGTTAAGATCAGGTGCGAGGGGTGCGGCGGCCTGGCGACGCGTATACCGGACGTGGGTAACCCTTGGCTGGACGCGGGGATAGTGGGTTTCAGCACCCTGCAGTACCGTCAGGACAGGGAGTACTGGGAGAAGTGGTTCCCGGCTCACTTCATCACGGAGTCTTTCCCGGGGCAGTTCCGTAACTGGTTCTACGCGATGCTGGCGGAGAGCACGATTCTGGTGCGGAGGACGCCTTACAGGGTGTGTCTGGGGCATGGCCAGGTGTTGGCGGATGATGGGCGGGAGATGCATAAGAGCTGGGGGAACGCCATCTGGTTCGACGACGCCGCGGATACCATGGGGGCCGACGTGATCAGGTGGATATGCTGCTCGACGAAGCCTGAGAGCAACCTGCTGTTCGGGTACAAGAGGGCGGGGGAGGTGCGGCGCCTCTTCTTCATGACGTTGCTCAACGTCTACAACTTCTTCTACCAGTACGCGTCTCTGGACGGGTGGACGCCGGCGGAGCAGCCCGTGGAGCTGGCGCCGCTGGACAGGTGGGTGCTGGGGAGGCTGAGCCGGACGGTGGAAGGCGTCACGGAGGCTCTGGACGGCTACCACGCCCAGACGGCTTGCGCGGAGATTGACAGGTTCGTGGACGTGCTCAGCAAGTGGTATGTGCGGAGGAGCCGCCGGCGGTTCTGGAGGACGGAGGCGGACGACGAGAAGCGGGCGGCGTATAGCACCCTGTACAGGTGTCTGAGGACGGTGGTGTTGCTTTTGGCGCCGGTGACGCCGCATCTGAGCGAGGCGCTGTACCAGAGGATGGTGCGGCCTGTGGAGCCGG
>DAOVEE010000195.1 GCA_030669135.1 Candidatus Bathyarchaeota archaeon
CCCTTGTCTGCGTCGGCACTCCGGGGATCTCCGGGGTCGGCATCTCCCGCGGGGACCTCTGCTCCTTGATGGTCCAGACGCTGAAGTGGGTGGTGTTAGCCTCCAGGAACCCGTCCTCCATGAGCCTGCTGCGTACAGGATCCCAGTCGGTTCCGTTCCAGAAGCACCATGTCAGCCGCTCAACGTCGACCGGCCTCCCAAGTTCGCTGTCTATCTCTGTTCCGTTGATGTAGAGCCTCAGCGTAGCCCTCAGCGGCTCGGTGGAGTTGGGTTCGATCGTCATGTATTTACCCAACCCGTACCGCGGGGCCTCGACCTCGGCGGGTGGAGTCGCGTTCGCCTGTATGTCCAGGTGCATGTTCCCAGTCATCGTCATGTTCATGGAGAAGTACCTCAGCTTGACAGAGTCATCCGAGGTGACGCTCATGGTCATCTGCCTGTTGGCGGTGACCTCCATGACCATGTTTCTGAACCTAAGCACCTGGGGCACGCCCTCGACCAATTGATGGCTGAACATCTGGGGCACAGTGTCTGTCATGTTCATCTGTATACTGCCGGGTCTAGGCTTGGGCGCAGGGAACTCCTTTGGCTTACCTGAGGGCATCTCAGCGGATGCCATGACGGGTGTCAGTATTGTGATTGAGACTATTAGTCCGATTAGTATCGATGTAGTTTTCCTCATTGTCGATCTAAAGGTTACTACGTGTAATCTATGTATTAGGAATCCCTAGGAACGAACCGGAAAAGATGTTCCAAAAGAAATTTTGGGGCTACTTGAGCCCCACGAATTTAGCTAGCTGCTCAGTTTCTTTAGCTAGACCCAGTTTCTTCAGCGTCGCCTTGGTGGGTATACCCCTGTCGTCCCAGCCCCGCTTCTCGTAGTAGAAGCCCAGCAGCTTGTCGTACTTCTTCTTGTCTAGGTGCTTGCCGGCCAGCGCGCCCTCTGTGAGGGGATGCTTGAACCAGCGCTCAGGCGGGTAGTCCATGTGTCTCCCCCACTTGTCTCCGTACTCCCTCACCCAGAAGGCGCGTACGAGGGCATAGACGCGGTCACCCATCTCCCACATATCGTCGAGGCTCATCTTGACGCCGGTGGCTGCCTCGAAGTACTTGGGGTAGTCCTCAAGCGGGTAGCCCAGCTCGATCCATGGGAACCTGCAGGCCACGAGGGTCTCGAACATGCCGCCGCGGATACGCTGGAACTCGATGACCTTGTCCGCCTTCTCCGGCACATATTCCTCGCGGATGCCGCTGCTGATCTCCCAGCTGATGACCCACGCGTCCTTGTGGTGGGCGCCGATGGGGCTTGTGCCGAAGCTCAACGCCATGCCGGGGCAGGCGTGGCAGTCGTAGGCGCTCACCTCCATACCCTTGGCGTGGATGGCGAAGTCGGGCGACTCGCCCCCGATCTTCTCCGCCGCCACCCTGGTGCCCAGGCCGAAGAGGGCTCCGTCGCCCTTCATCTCCGCCATCTCGTACAGCAGCTTCTTCGCTCCCTCGAAGTCTCCCCACGTGATGTCCATGTCGTGGAGCCCCTTCTCGGCGCACTCCATGGCGAACCCGATGGCGTTGCCTGCACCTATGGTGTCCAGGCCCAGTTCGTCGCACATCCTGTTCAGGGTTCCTATCTGCTTGAGGTTGCCGAGCCCGATGTTGCTGCCCAGCATGGTGACGTTCTCGTAGTCCAGCTCGGATTCCCTGCCCTCGCTGTCGATGATGGTGTTGCCGCAGATCATGTTGCAGTTAGGGCAGCCCCGCTGCGTCACTGTGGCGGCGTGGACCGCGTCACCGTTCACGTTCTTGATGTGCTCGAAGACGCCCTCGCTGAAGTTGCGTGTGGGCAGCGCGCCGGCCGTCTGCATCATGTCGGCGGCCATCATGGTGCCCTCCCTCTTCCAGCCCGGGTAGGTGTCGAACTTGGGGATCTTCGCGAAGCCAGCCTTGCCGAGCTCCTTGAGCTTCTCTGGGTCCGCAGCCGGGATCTCCTTGCTGCCCTTGAAGACGAGTGCCTTCAGGTTCTTGCTGCCCATCACGGCGCCCATCCCTGGCCTTCCTCCGGCCCTGCCTTTTTGGGCCACTACGGTGGCTAGCCTGCACAGGTTCTCTCCGCTCTGCCCGATTATCAGGACCCCAGCAGCCTTGCCGTGCTCCTCCAGTATCCAGTCCTCTGTCTCGTAGCTGTCCTTGCCCCAGAGGTGATCGGCGTCACGGATCTCCGCCTCGTCGTCCTCGACGTAGAGGTAGACAGGCTTCTCGGCCTTACCGGTCACCGCGACGGCGTCGACGCCGCACTTCCTCATGTTGGTGGCCGCCCGTGTCCCCAGGTTGCCGTCGCCGTAGCCGCCCGTCAAGGGGCTCTTGGAGGCGATCACCATCTTGCCGCTGTTGGGAACTTGGAAAGCCGTGTATGGGCCCGTGGCGAAAATTATTATGTTCTCCGGCCCAAGAGGGTCAGCCCCCGGCGGCAACTCGTCCCACAGGAGCTTGACGGCGAGGCCCCTGCCGCCGATGAACTTCTTGGCGATCTCCTCGGAGTATGGTACAACCTTCGTTGTACCTTTCGATAGGTCTACTCTGAGAATCTTACCGTTCCATCCTTTCATAATTATCGTCTAACTGAACCGTGCAACGGGTTTAAGCGTTTTACCCTCGAGCTGCACGCATGATCACATCGACATGGTGCAGGGGGAATCACCCGCCGACCACGAAGGGCATGATGACTACGTCGGCCTCGTCGAAGAGCTCCGTGTCCACGCCATCCAGCAACGCGATGTTCTTACCGTTGACCATGATGGCCAGATCCGCGCCGCCGACCTTGAACTCCCCCAGGTAGCCGCGTCTAGTGTTGCCCGCGTTCTCCTGTATGGTGTTTGTTAAAGATAGAATCGTGGCGCCTTCGCGTAGCTCGACAGTGTGTTTGCTCCCTACGGAGGAGGACACGTCGCCGAAGACCCTGACCCTGACCTTCATCTTTCTGAGATACCCTACGGTGTAAGATAAGTGATTACGTGAAAACGAAAGGCAGTGTCACTCAGCGAGAAAAAAGGAGGGGTTACTCTCTCCTGAGCACCTTCCCCGGCAGCCTTCCCGTGTGCTTCGAGTCCTCGATAACAAGCTCACCGTTGACGACGACGTAAGGTATCCCGCCTGCGTA
>DAOVEE010000085.1 GCA_030669135.1 Candidatus Bathyarchaeota archaeon
ACAAGATAATCTCTTTTTTTCAAAATATCTTTCGGCCACAGTAAACCATTAAATCACTATAACCCTAAACAATGTCATGAGTTCTGACACCTCTCACACATTCCATCTACTCGGTGAACTGGTGAAGATCAACTCTGTCAACCCCACGATAGAGAAAGGCGGTGCCGGCGAGAAAGAGATAGCGGAATACGTAACGAACTACCTTGACGATCTAGGCCTAGAAACGACGCTTCAGGAGGTGGAGCCAGGGCGGTTCAACGCATTTGGCACCCTGAAGGGAGGCGGAGAAGGTAGGATCCTCCTCTTGGAGGGGCACATGGACACCGTGGGGATAGACTACATGACTATAGACCCACTGACCCCTGTTGTCAAGGAGGGAAAAATGTATGGACAGGGAACAGTCGACATGAAGGGAGGCCTGGCGGCCATGATGTCCGCCCTCAGGAGAATAGTGGACTCCGGCACCGTACTTGAGGGAGATCTGGTCTTCGCGGGGGTGTGCGACGAGGAGTATACACAGATAGGCTGCAAGAAGGCCATGGAGACCATCAGGGCAGATTCCGCGGTCATAGGGGAGCCCACCGATCTCCGAATACAGGTCGCCCACCGAGGAGTCGTAGGCGTGGAAGTCGAGACGGAGGGAGTGACGGCGCACAGCGCCAGATGGAACATCGGCGTCGACGCCATCACGAAGATGGGCAAGTTTCTGGCGGCCTACGAGACCATAAACAAGGTGCTCCTGGAGAAGAAACACCCCCTCGTCGGGTGCGCCAGCGTACACGCTTCGCTGATAGAGGGCGAGAACGCCATCTCAAGATACCCCAGCCGCTGCAAGACCACTGTCCTACGCTGGATCGTGCCTCCTGAGACGTTGAGGGCCGTCGAAGACGAGGTCTCCTCGATCTTTCAGGTGCTCTCCTCGGATGACGACCAGTTCAAGGCTTCGTACAACGTCATATACTATGGTCCCCCCGCGGAGGTCTCACGAGACGAGTTGATCTGTCGACTCCTCGGAGACTCGGTGAAGGAGGAATCCGGCGTCGAGCCCAAGTTCTTCGGGGCATCAGCCTTCTACGAGCAGGGAATCATTTCGGCGCACGGGGTTCCCGCGGTGTGTTTCGGCCCAAGCGGAGGAGGAGCCCACAGCGAAGAGGAGTGGGTTGACCTCGACTCCGTTTATAAGGCCTCTAGGGTGTACGAGTCTGCGATCAAGAATTATTGCGGAGTCGATCATTAATTACTGTTGAAATAAAAAGAGGGGTGTTTGTTTCCAGCTATGGTGCCAGTATCATGTTTGTGCGTTGACCTTCCCCGATCGGGTTCGCGTATTTCTTTTCTATAATGTCTTACTATTTCCGTGGTAAGGCATAGGCGAGGTTGAATATCATACTGAATAACAGCCTCCGCTGTGACCCTTGTTTTAAACTATAAATAATAATTCCAGTGATCTGAGGTATGGTGGTAGTTTGTCAGCGGAAAGAGTGTTCCTCATGGATATCCAGAGTAAGGTAAACGAGATGGATAGAGAACTGAAGATAATGGCGAGAGACATCCAAGAGATCAAACAGATAGTTCAGGCGATACTCAGCAGCATGTAGCCTCTCGTGTATAATCAGGGAGCGAACCAGTCTAATTCAGAGCTACGGATAGTTCATGGAATATGTCCAGCACGAGCTTCATCTGCTTAAGGTACTGGTTCGTGGTGAGCAGCTCATACTTGTACACCTCGGAGACGCTCCGCGACAACTCCTCTATCTTTCCCTTCACATCCGGTTTTGAAGCAACCAGATGCCCTGAACCGTTCCCCATCTCGTGGCTCATCTCGTTAACCATCATCTTTCATCAAGGTCAGCTCCGAGTTTAGATTTATAAGGGCGACTCAAGTGTCATGATGACCTGAAACAATCGCAAAAGGTACTCACAATACGTGATTACATGTTGTAGGTTGCCTCGAAGCACCAACTTTTCAAGTCCGAACCCCAGCATATACCCATGGTTAAGGTAGACGAGTTCCTCGTGGAGCGCTGGATGAACGAGTATGAGCACGACGTAGAGGTCAACATGGCAGAGACATGCGTCCAGCCATTCACTCTCCGCGAGTTCCTTGAGTTCACGGATCGCCCCGACTATATGGACGAGATAATGGACAGGCAGCTCACCTACGGCTGGATAGAGGGAAGCCCAGAGCTGAGGGAAGGCATAGCAGGGCTCTACAGGGACGTGGACCCGGGCGACGTGCTGGTGACGGGCGGAGCCATCGAGGCCAACTTCAACAGCTTCTACAGCCTCGTGGAGCCCAAGGATACCGTGGTCTCCGTCTACCCCGCGTACCAGCAGCTCTACAGCGTCCCCAAGGGCTTCGGAGCCAACGTCAAGCCGCTCCGCCTGCTCCCCGAGAAAGGGTGGCTCCCGGACATGGAGGAGCTCAAGGAGCTGGTGGACAGGAAAACGAAGATGATCGTAGTCAACAACCCCCACAACCCCAGCGGCAGCCTCATCGACACCCCGACGCTCAGAGCCATCTGCGAGGTCGCGGAGGGCGTCGGCGCCTACGTCCACTGCGACGAGGCGTATCGGGGACTCTACCTCTACCCGGCCGACAGGGTGCCCAGCGTCGTTGACGTATACGAGAAGGGCGTGGCCACCGGTAGCTTCAGCAAGCCCATCAGCCTCACCGGGCTCAGGCTCGGCTGGATCACCGCGAACCACGAGGCAGTCCACCAGTTCAAGCTACGCAGGGACTACACCACCATCAGCAAGGGAATGATCGACGACGCCCTCGGAGCTCTCGCCATGCAGCACATCGACCGCATACTGGAGCGCAACAACAGGATCGTCAAGGCGAACCACAGGCTCCTCGACGAGTGGATCAGCGACGAGCCCCTCATGGACTGGGTGCCGCCGCGCGCCGGAAGCGTGGGCTTCATGAGGCACCACCTGGACGTCACTGCTTGGGACATCTGCAAGGAGCTCATAGAGGAGAAGAGCACCTTCATGGTGCCAGGCGACTGCTTCGGGTTCAGCGACCACATCCGCATCGGCTACGGCAACAACATCGAGGTGCTGAAGGAGGGGCTAGGCCGGTTCAAGGAGTATCTAGACTGCCATAGGTAGGCAACGTTCATTACTCAATAAACCTAAAATGGCGCCAGTTTAGTCACTCACGTGAACTGGATAGACTACGGTGGCTGGAGGCTGACTGTTTCTTAGAAACATTTTAATAAGGCTCAATGTTTCAGAATATTGAACATATGTTCAATAAACTGAAAATATTCTCGGGGGCCTCGCTGAAGATGCTATTCGTGCTCGCGTTAGACCCGATGCGGGCCTTCGTCCAGAGAGAACTGGCCAAGGAGGCCGGTGTGAGCGTCGGGTCGGCAAGCGAGAATCTACCAGCCCTAATAGGGTTGGGGCTTGTTCGTAGAGAGAAAAGAGGCAAAGTCTATCTTCATAGATACAACGCTGAGAGCGTCGTCGCGCGTCAGTTCAAGGTTCTTATCAACGTCATCGAGCTCCAGGACCTTGTTGAGTCGTTGAAGCCCTACGTGAAAAGGGTGGTTCTATACGGGAGCACCGCCTCCGGGACAGACGTGAAGGACAGCGACATTGATCTCTTTATCTTGGCGACCGATAAGAAAGAAGCCACCGATAAAGTAAACAGGTACAAAACAGATAGGTGGCTGTCTCCCCTGATCGTGGACGTGAACGAGTTCACGCTTCTGAGGAAACAAGATACCCCTCTCTATGAAGAGATCCAGAAGGGTATCGTGCTATGGGAGATAGAGTAGCCCCGCCCATCAGGCGACTGATCGAGGAACGGAAGCTGACTAAGTTCCGAGCCAGCTCAGACATGATCGAGAAGGAGCTGGAGGGTGCCCAGTACGATCTGAACGGGGCGAAGAGCTCACTTGAACGAGAAGACTACAAATGGGCGACAGTTCAAGGCTACTACTCGATGTTCCACGCCGCCAGGGCTCTGCTCTACACTAGTGGATACAGGGAGAAAAGCCACAGGGCGCTTGTCACAGCGCTGAACGAGTTGTATGTGAAAACCGGTAAACTAGAGTCAGATCACTTAGAGAATCTAAAGTACGCGATGGATCTAAGAGAGGAAGCAGATTATAGCATGACTTTCTCGGAGACTGGTGCTAGAGAGCTAGCTCGATACGCTGAGGCGTTCCTTACAAGGGTGAAGGAAATACTCGGGAAGTGACGGTCGTGGTTGCAAGACGAATGGGATCAAGACCTAAGCCCAGGGTCGTCGTCAGCCGCTGCCTCGGGTTTGAGGCCTGCAGATGGGACGCAGAGATCATCCGCAGCGACGCGGTGAACGAACTCAGGGACCGCGTAGAGTTTGTAACGGTATGCCCCGAGCAGGACATCGGGCTAGGCGTGCCGAGGAAACCGATAGATCTCGTCTTGGTCGGCGGCAAGGTCAGGGTGATCCAGAAGGAGACGGGGAGAGACTTGACGGACGATCTCACGGGCTTCTCCGAGGCCTTTCTTGAAAGGGTGGGAGCCGTCGACGGGTTCATACTGAAGAGCAGGTCGCCGTCATGTGGACGTGGAACCACCTGGATTCATGACGGGTCTGGAGTGAACATTGGTTCCGGCGTCTTCGCTTCATGCGTGGAGAACCGTTATCCTGATCACGTTATCCTCGACGAGGGCGAGCTGGAGGAGATGGGCTCAGAGGCTTTCCTCCGGCTGGTCAATACGCCTGGTCTCCTGTAGATGCCTCTCAGCATTCGAATATGTATTCCACATGTTTCTTCATAGGCTATGCTCGCGCGTCCATAGAGGAAGGGCTTCTCACTCCTTTATCGGTTCTCTATCGCCGCTTGGACCTCCCGCCTGAACTCGGGGGCTCTCCAGTGGCTCTTGATGGGCCTCTGGTTTACGACGACCAGCTCGTTACCCCGCCTGGACGACTCCCCGGGGGTCGTCCACATGTTGAGGATCTCTACGGGGTAGCCCGGCTTGACCTCGTGGATCAGTTTCTTCACGCTGTCCGCGAAGCTGACGCTGTACTCGCAGTTCACGTTGTAGAAGAGCACCGCCCTGCCCTCGTCCTCCGGGAGAGGCGTGTACCCTGTCCTCTTCCTCGGCATGTAGCCGCCGTGGATCTCCAGGTACAGCTCGCCGTCGCCCTCCTTGAAGCCGTTCCTAGTGTAGAACTCCCGTAGGTCGAGGCCCTCTCCGGTTGCGAAGGGTTCGGTGACGAGGAAACGGCACGGCTCACCCTTCAGGCTCTCTATACCGTCCTCTGCTTCCCTCACGAGGTCGGCGAGGAGGCTTGAGCCTGCGCCCTTACCCGGTACGCGGGAGTAGACGCACTCTATTCGTACAACGCCGTCTCGGGCGCCCACGAGGTAGGGGAGGGCTTTCTCGGGGTAGTACATTATCTGGGATATTGGCTTGCCGTCGAGGTAGGCCACCTTCGTGAACGGCCCATAGTCTCTGAGGGTCTCCCGTAGCCACATCTCCCTCAGATGCCTCCCCTCCATGAGCTTCGATCCCGGCTCCGCGTCTGGGCTGCACACCCTGAACACGTCGTCAAAGCCCTCCTTCACGGTCTTCACCTCTATCATGGATCTCAATGGATGAGGTGACGACGTAGCTGATAACGTTAACAGTCAGGAGAGGGTGGATAGCCGTCATAGGGTTTTAAAACCAGACACGGTGAAGTGGCCGTCGTACGTGAACGCAGCGCCTATTCCGTGTTTATCCATGAGCGCGAAGGATGTGCAGTCGGTGAAACTCGTACCCGCGCTCGTCTTGAACCTCCTCCAAGCGTCATCGAACACTTCCTCATCCACTCTTAAAATGGAGGTGAACGGTGAGGCGAGAAAAGCGTCGCCGACCCTCTCGGCGAGCCCCGGGTTCCCCAGCACGAGCTTCATGAAGGTTGTGGCCTCATCGAAGACGTAGTCTGAGACGTAGAGCCTTGTGAGAGGTATACGGCCCTCGGACAGTTCCTTCATGACCCTCGAGGCGTCACGGTGGAACCTGTCGTCGGTGTTGTAGTAGGCGATTATCGCCGAGGTGTCTATGAATATCTTCAACCCTGTTTCTCCTTGTAGAGCGCGTCGTCCAGCCGGGAGGAGTCGGTTTTTATCCCGGTGCTGACCGGCTCCACCTTGAAGAGAGGGTCCTCGCTCAACGGTATCTGGGTCGTCACCCACTGGTGGACGGCCTCCCTCAGCCCACTCTTAAGGGACATGCTCTTCTTCTCAACGGTCTTCTTGAGTAGGAGGTACTCGTCTTCCTCAAGCTCTGTTTGGACCACCTTCTTAGCCATACCATCGCCTCAACATGTAAATTTTACATGTAATGAATACATGTATGATCCATTTAAATGGTGTTGTGGACGCCTGCAATGTTGAGTTTATAAAAGGGTATACATCAGTTTCTGTATTCGGTGGACGCGTTGGCTGACATCTGGGCGTGGATGGGAAACCTGGTGGCATCCTACGGGTACGCCGGCGCGTTCCTCATCAGCATATTCGGCAACTTCACCGTCTTCTTCCCCGTGCCCTTCGTCCTCACCATCTACGCCTTCGGCGCCACCCTCAACCCCCTGCTTCTGGGCCTAGTCTGCGGCGTGGGCTCGACCGTCGGCGAGTTCTCAGCCTACCTCATCGGCCGCGGCGGCCGCAAGATCATAGACGACAGGTACGGCGAGCGCCTCGAATCCGCCAAGCTCCTTGTTCAGGAGTACGGCATGGCGGTAATCTTCGTCTTCGCGGTGCTACCGCTGCCAGACGACCTGATACTAATCCCCCTCGGGATGCTCAGGTACAGCCTGAAGAAGGCGATGATCGCCATGTTCCTCGGCAAAACCATAATGTGTGTCGCGGTCGCCTACGCGGGCCGATACAGCTACGCTTTGGTCAGGGACGTCTTCGCGTCCAGCGGCGTCGTGGGAGGACTCGCATCCACGCTGCTGCTCGCAGTCATAGTCTACGCGATGATAAAGATCGACTGGGTCAAGTACCTCGACGTCAAGAAGCCCGAGAGTTAGTGATCAACAGATCGTGGCCCTTAGACCGGCTCGACACCTTGCTGCTTATCATCCTCCGCGTCCTCAGCGAGACCAGCTCGAACCCGGTTCCCGTGTAGAAGCCCCTCACGAGCTCGGTGTCCGAGTTGCTCTGGACGAAGACGACGCCCCGGGAGTCCAGCTCGACACACGTGTCCCTGAGCCGCCGCTGGTCCTCCTCGGTGAACCCCCCTGCAGAGTAGTCTGTGAAGTGAGCCGTCCTGCTGACAGGCACGTACGGCGGGTCCAGGTAGCACAGGTCTCCGGCCTCAGCCGTCTCCAAGAGGTAAAGGAAGTCCCCGCAACGGATGTCTACATCCCGAAGCAGCCTGCTCGCCTTCATGATGCGCTCAGGATGGACGATGGTGGGGTCATTGTATCTGCCGAAGGGCACGTTGAACTCCCCCTTGGAGTTCACCCTGTAGAGGCCGTTGTACCCCGTCT
>DAOVEE010000055.1 GCA_030669135.1 Candidatus Bathyarchaeota archaeon
CTTAAAATACGTAGAGGGAATAACGGCCCAACGCCGATGAAGGCACAGCCCCGACCGACGAAGCGACGACGACAGCCCATCAGCCACACATACACGGACGCCCCCGACACCAGCAACATATATCACCCATGGCGCACGCCAATAGAGAAGAGAAGCCATGACCGACGACACGGTTAAGCTCAGCCACGGCGCCGGCGGAGCCACCGAGGAGACCCTCATCCAGCGGCTCTTCCTCAAGATATTCGAGAAACGCCAGACCATGGACGGCATAGCCCTCGACGCCCTCGACGACGGCGCCAGCATCAAAGTCGGCGACACCGAGATAATACTCAGCACAGACGGCCACACCGTTGACCCCCTCTTCTTCCCCGGCGGCGACCTGGGCAGGCTCGCCGTCTGCGGCGCCGTGAACGACACCGCCGTCATGGGCGCCCAGCCCGTCGCCGTCCTCGACTCCATCATCGTCGAGGAGGGCTACCCCATGGCGAAGCTCCGAGCCATCGTCGAGTCCATGAACGCCGCCGCCAACGAGGCCGGCGTCGCCATAATCGCCGGCGACTTCAAGGTCATGCCCAAGGGCAGCCTCGACGGCATGATCATAAGCACCACGGGCGTGGGCGTCCTCAACGGCCCTAGGGTGCTCGACAGCCAGGCCCGGCCCGGCGACAAGGTGATAGTCACGGGCACCGTCGGCGACCACGGCATCGCCCTCATGTCGAAGCGGGAGGGCCTCGCCTTCCAGACCGAGCTGACCTCAGACGTCGCGCCCATACACGAGGTCACCGCCGCGGCCCAGAGAGCCGGAGACGTCCACTGCATGAAGGACCCCACCCGGGGCGGCCTAGCCATGGCGCTAAACGAAATCGCAGCCAAGTCACAGATAAGCATATGGCTCGACGCCGACAGTATACCCGTCAAGCCCAGCGTACGCGCCGCCTCGGAGATGCTGGGCCTCGACCCCCTGGAGGTCACCTGCGAGGGGAACGCCGTCATAGTCACCAGCGGCGACACAGCCGAAGCCGTGGTCTCCGCAGTCAAGAAGACCAGATACGGCGCCGACGCCACGATCATAGGGGAAGTGAGGGAGATGCGGCCCGGCTTGGTGCTGCTAAGAACCGTGGTCGGCGGTACGCGGGTACTGAGGAAGCCCCTCGGTGAGCCCATCCCCAGGGTCTGCTAGCTCCTCCTCCATGTCATCCAGCTCGCCGAAGAGGTCGTCAAGGCTCTCCGTGTCCCCGTTCTCCAGCGTGGTGATCTTCAGCTCCCTGAATATCTGCTTCAGCTGCAGCCTGCTCTTAGCCGGGTTGTGGCTGAACCCGAAGTAGTCCCCGAAATATGGGGTCGTGGTCACGGTGAAGCTGCGGTGCTCCGTCCGCTCCCTGTGGATGAGCCCCATGGTCTCCATCATCCGCAGATGCCCGTAGACGTGGCTTCCCCTGTCCGCCACCACCTGCCTCTGGTCGACGGGCTGGTGGAACGCCACGTAGCTCAGCGTCTTCAGCGGCCCCACCGTGAGCAGCGGCTTGTTGTTGAACTGCTTCACCATGGAGTCGTAGTCCTCGTTCAGCTGCATCGACGCCCTCCCGTCCCCGTGGAGGACCACCTCCAGCGCCCCGCCCCGGGTGCTGTACCTCTCGGCGAGGCTCCCAACGAGCTTCCTGACCACCTTCTCCGACCTGGTGCCCACGACGGACTTGAGGTCGTCGACGTGGATGGGCCTCCCGGCCGAGTACAGCGCCGCCTCCAGGCTGCATATGCGTCTCTCGAACCTTGTCGTTGCCTGACTCAAACCGTGTCCTCCGTCACCGCTATTACGATGTCCAGCTCCTCCTCGTCCTGCAGCAGATCGATCTTCATCCTCTGGGCGAGGAACAGCAGCATTATGAAGATGCGCACCACCTCGGCCCAGTCCTGCCCAGTGACGAGCTGTGTGAGCCTTATCTCGCCGCCGCGGTCGTACCTCCACCGCAGCTCCTCCAGCAGGTCGTCCGCCCTGCTCTCTATCTCGAGGAGGTACCGCTCCGCCTCCAGAAAGTCCGGGATGGGGGAGGGCAGCACGGGCAGCTTCGGCTGAAGGCTCCGGGACCTGTCCGTCAGCGTCTTCTCTAGGGCCTCGATGAGGTCGTTCACCGTGGTGGTGGTGTGCTCGAACCTGAACGGCAGGGGCAGCGCGGGCGGCAGGTATACGTCGTCCCTCGCCTCGTCAGGCTGCGGCAGATCCTCCATCTTGAGGAGCAGCTCCGCCTTCTTCAAGTAGATGAGCACGCTGCTGTGGATCGCCGTGCCGGCGAGCCTGAAGTCGATGCCGGTCTTCTCCATCTCCTCCAGCAGCGTCGTGAGAAGCAGCACGAGGTTCACGTTCCAGGGAGACACCTTGTCGAGCTTGCTCTCCTTGAACAGCACGTCCCAGGGCTGCCTCAGGTAGTAGGGCTTCTGCTTGGTCAAGCCGCCACCTTCGCCTCCCTCATGGGCAGCGTCAGGACCCTGCTGACGCCGTTCTGGGCGAACACCCCGTAGATCCTGTCCGCGTTGTGGACCATCACGTCCTTGAGGCTTATCATGAGGAACTGGCCGTCCGCGGCGTTCTCCTTCAGCACCTCGGCGAGCCTGCTCGTGTTCAGGTCGTCCAGGTGGGCGTCGATCTCGTCGAACAGGTAGAACGGCGCCTTCAGGAACCGCTGGATGGCGAGGAGGTACGCTATGGCGGCGACGCTCCGCTCCCCGCCGGATGCTCCGCTGGCCAGCCTCATGGGCTTCCCCGGGAACTGGATGTACAGGTCGACGCCTCCGCTGAACGGGTCCTCGGGTTTCTGGAGCTCCAGCTGCCCGTCGCCGCCGCCGGTGAGCCTGCCGAATATGTCGCTGAAGTTCTCGCATATCTGGTCGTAGGCGTTCATGAAGTGGGCCTGCTTCTCCCGCTCTATCTCGTCGATGAACTTGAGGATGCTCTTCTTCTCCTCCTCCATGCCGTTGATCCTGGTGCTCCTCTGCTTGTATTCGCGCATGGTTATGCCGTAGTGTTCGACGGCAAGCTGGTTGATGGCGCCGAGGCTCCTCTTCTCGTTCCTTATCTGGCCCAGCCGCCGCTCCACCTGCTCGGCCCCCAGCTCGTCAGTCTCGATCCTGTCGCTGAAGCCTAGGCGCGCCAGCTCGTCGAGCCTCTGCTCCGCCTGGAGCTTCACCTTCTCCATGTCCAGCGTGAGGTTGCCGACCCGTCTCTCCGTCTCCGCCCTGCGCCGGTCCAGACTCTCGATCCTGTTGTTGATCTGCCTCAGCGTCCTCTGATGCATCTCGTATACCTTGCTGGTGGCCTCCACCTCTGAGGTGACCTCCCTGAGCACCGTGTCCACTTCCATGAGGTCCTTCTCCACCTCGGCGAGCTGGCCCTCGATCTCCTTCGCCTCGGCGTCCAGCGCGGCTATATCTTCCCTGGCCCGCCGTATGTCCTGCTCGGCCTCCGTGATCTTGAGGCTTAGTATCCTGTCCACGAAGCCCGACTGGATGGTCCTGTCGTTCTCCATGTCGGCCACCCGCCTCTCCAGCAGCCCCAACTCGTGGTTCACCGTGTTCCTGTCGAGTTCCAGGCTGGCCACGTCGCTGAGCTTCACCTCCCGTAGCTCCGCGATGCGCGTCTTCGTCTCCTCTATCTGCTCCAGGGTCTTGGCCTTCCTCTCCTCGAGGATGGTCTTGAGCCTGAGCTCGTTCCCCATCTCCGCCTTAGTCTTCTCGACGTTCTCCTCAAGCATCTTCAAGCTGTAGTCCAGGCGGTCGATGCTCTCCCGGGTCGCCTTCATGTCGTCGTCGATGCGCTTGACCCGCTCCTGGCTGTCCTCCATGTACTGTGTGAACTTGCGGAGATCGAAGCCCGACGATTTGAGCTCCTTCATCCTGTTACTGAGCTTACTCCTGAGGGCCCTGATGGTCGTCGACAGGCTGCTGATGGACTCGTCCGTCGGTATGAGCTTGCTCCAGTCAGGCGGCCTCCTGTAGTAGCCGCCCTTGATGCCGCCGAAGGCGTCGAAGACGTCCCCGCTCTTGGTGACGGCCCTGTACCCTTCCGCGGCCACCTTCTCCGCGGCGTCGGCGTCCTCCACGACGTAGGTGTCCCCCCAGACCATGTATACGGCTGGGGCGTAGACGTCGTCGTATCTAATGAGCTCGGGTACGGCCCCCACGACGCCCTCGATCTTGAGCCTGGGCAGCTCCTCCGGGGACCTCAGCTTGTCCAGCGGGATGAAGTGTGTCATGCCCAGCTTGGTCTTCTTGAGGCGCTCCACGTTCTCCTTCGCCACGCCCACGTCGTCGACCACGACGGCGTTTATCCAGCCTTCGCCGGCGCTCCTCACGGCCCTCTGGATGGGCAGATCTATCTTCAGCAGGCTCCTGAAGGAGCCGTGGTAGCCGTCGATGGCCCCCGCCTCCCCTATCTCAACTATCCTCTCGAGTGCCTTCTCCTCTGTGACCACGTTCCGCCACAGATCCTTCTTCGCCGTGAACTCCGTGATGGTGGTCTCGGCGTCTTTAGCCAGCTTGTTGGCGCCCTCGATGGTGCTCCTGATGCTGCGCTGATGCTTGACCTGCTCCTCCACGGTCTTGATCATATCCTCTAGCTTCTTGGCCTCCTCGTCCTTGAGGCTCTCGTACTCCTTCAGCTTGTCCTCCAAGGACTGCCTGCGATCCAGGAAGCTCTGCCTGCGCTCCTCGAGGCCTGAGATCCTCTCCTCCATGGCCTCGGCCGCGATGGCGTGCCTGTTCATGTCGGTCTCGATGCCGGTGAGGCTCTCCCGCATGGGCATCAGGGACTCGGTGAACTCCTCCAGGGCCCTCTGGTTCTGCTCCGCCGTCTCCCTCGACGAGTAGATCCTCAAATTGACCTCGCCCAGCTCGGTCCGTCTCCCGTCGAGCTCCTCCCTCAGCTCGTCCTCCACCTCGCCCAGCTCCTGTAGCTGGGTGTTCCGGCCCGAGATCTCTATCCGCGAGCCCTCGATCTCGCTCTCCTTCTCAAGAATACCCGTCTGTAAGGCGACCTTCCTCTGCTCTATCTCCCTGAGCCTGCCGTTGAGGCTCTCCCTCAACGTGTTCTTCCCCACAAGCTCGGACCTGAGCAAGGGGAGCCTGGTGTTACCCCGCTCCGCCGCCTCCTTGTTGAACTCGTCGAGCCTCCGCTGAGCCTCGGCTCGCTCCCCGACGAACCTCTCCCTCTCCTCCTCCAGACCCTTGATCTCTTCCTGCCTTCCGTTTATCTGGCCCTGGATCTCGTCCAGCTTCGCCTCCAGGCCGTCGAGCTGGCCGCTGAACCTGTAGGCGTTGAGCCTCCTCTCCTCCTTGTCCAGGAGGTTATACGTGATGGCGTTGTTCCTCTGCTTCTCCAGCTCGTTGACCTGCTTCTTGATCTCCTCGATCCTCGCGGAGGCTACCTCGATCTTCCTCTCCGCCTCCGTGAGCCTCACCCTGGCTGAGGCCTTCTTCTCGTCGTACTCCGTGATGCCCACGAGGTCCTCGAGGGAGTTCATACGCTCTTGGGGCGTGAGGTCGCTGAGCCGTGTGGCCGTGCCTTGGAGAACTATGTTGTAGCCTCCCGGCGTTATCCCAGCCATCTCTATGAGGTTCACGACCTGGCGGCGGCTGGTGCGTTTACCGTTGAGGAAGTACGAGCTCTTGCCGTTCCTGTCCATCTTGCGGCCTATGCTCACGGTGGACCTGTCGACGGGGAGTCCCCTGTCTGTGTTGTTGAAGTAGAGGCTGACCTGTGATACTTGGGCGCGGCCTACTTGGTCCTCCCCGGCGCCGTCGTAGATGAGCCCACCCAGGTCGGGGGCTCTCATCCTCTTGGAGCCCAGCTCCCCGAGGACGAACTGGACGGCGTCGAGTATGTTGCTCTTGCCGCTGCCGTTGGGCCCGGTTATTATGTTGAACCCTGGCTGGAAGTTGAGCCTGATGGGTTCTCCTCCAAAGGACTTGAAGTTCTTGATGACCACCCTGCTTATATGTACCACTCAAATTCACACTCCAGACTACGCGTCCTCCCTCATGCTCTCTATAGTTAAATCTAGATGGTAACCGCTGTTGGTTTACCATGGATGTGTTAACAATTCAAGGCTGATGTTCGACGGAGCCGCTCTAAACCGTATATTACTACGTATTATGGAGGGATTATGGGTCACCGCTGATCAATCTCGAGTTGCTCTCACTTCGTGAGAATAATACAAGCAGAACGAGTTAAGTCTTCCCCACCACTCGCACAAGGCAAAAAACACAGCGACGGCCACCGATATTTAAAACAAACACGAAATACCCCTATTTCCCGAACCGTCGGCGACGGAGCTGATAGCTCCTGATGGCCCTCATCAGATCGATCTTGCGGAACGCCGGCCAGTAGACGTCCAATATGAAGAGCTCGCTGTAAGCCCCCTGCCACACTAGGAAGTTGCTGAGCCTGGACTCGCCTGACGTCCTGATTATGAGATCCGGGTCAGGCTGGGGAAGATGCGCGGTGTAGAGGTTCGCCTCTATCACCTCCTCGTCGATCATCTCCGGCTCCATCTCGCCGCTCTTGATCTGAGATGCGATCTTCTTCAGGGCGTCGACTATCTCGGCCCTCCCGCCGTACGCTATCGCGATGTTGAGGTAGTATCGGTCATAGTCCTTCGTGACCTCCTCCACCTCCTGGATGAGCTCCTGGAGGCGCTGCGGCAGCGTGTTGATCCTCCCGATGGCTCTCACCTTGACGCGGCTGTCGTGTATGCGGCTGGACTTTATGATCTTCTCCAGAGTACTCTCGAAGAGCCTCATCAGCTCCTGGACCTCCTCTTCCTCCCGGTTGAAGTTCTCGGTGGAGAACGAGTACAGGGTAACCGTCTCGACGCCCAGCTCAAGGCACCAGTCGAGGAACTCCTCGACCTTGTCGGCTCCCTCCCAGTGTCCCTCCCACGGGATCATGTTCTGGCTCCGGGCCCACCGGCGGTTCCCGTCCATGATGACGCCTACATGGTTGGGCTTTTCCATCGAGTCTATCTGGTTCTTAAGCCATCTCTCGTAGACGCCGTAGACGCCGATGATTGAGAGGATCTCGTAGATCATCTTTCCTGCCATAGTCTACGACTGTGTAAATAAAGTTCGTGTTCAGGTTTCCCCGCGGGGAGGCCTGGTGAACGCCTCTCTGCCGAACCTCCTGTATATCAGGATCACCGCGATTATGGTTGTGGCCACGCCGGCCACCGTGTAGAATATGAGGGGCGAGAACAGGGTGAGCGTTATCTCCGGGTTCATCAGGACCTCGGTTGATTCCAGCACTATGAGCCGCATCCAGAACAAGAATATTAGGCCGACCACGTTCTCCCACACCTTTATGGTCTTCCTTTCCTGGATGTATTCCGACGCGGCGTCGCCGATGATTACCACGGCCAGCCCCAGTGAGATGAGGTCGGCCCCTCTGAGGAAGAACGCGCCGGCGAGGTCGGGTGCGTATGTCGCCCAGAACGAGAGGTCCCATAACGGCTGCGCCGGCTCGGGGATGAACTTCCAGGCGTAGACTATGCCCTGATAGAAACCGAGTGTGCTGAGTATGAGCCCGAACCCCTGGGATATCAACGTTAGCCACCGCTCGGCTGGGGGCAGCCTCGGCCTCATGGCGGCGATCCTCTCGTCCAGCCCGAAGCCTTTGATGAAGAGGACGACGCCGAGGACGAAGGTCACCATCATGCCGGCGTTCTCCACCTGGTTGCTGGCTATCAGGAACCCGAACAGGACCAGCAGCACCCCTGGGACTCCCAGGCTCACCCTGCTGTAGTATGGGTCCTCGACCAGCATCCTCAGGTACCTGAATATGACTGCCCACGTCTCCTCTATCCTCTTGCTGTGCTTCACCACGACGTGGTGGATGCTCGTGATGGGTATCCGGCTCTGGATGATGGGAACCAGCTCCTCGTCGGCGAAGCCGTCCGTCACCAGTATGACGCCTGTCGCGTCGAAGGCCTCGAGGACCTGGTTGAGCTCCTTCACCATCTTGCGGTCCGCCTGCACGCCGCCGAGGCTTGAGCCGCTTATCGTCGAGACCTCGAACCTCTCCTCTGGGTACTGCTTCATCATCGTGTCGAAGAGTTTGACTGCGCCGAACATGGCGTTGGCGTCCGCCTCCTCGGGGTCCGCGATGGCCAGCGCCATCGCGGAGTGGAGGTTCTCGTCCCGTCCAATGATGGGGGTGGCTACGCCTCCCTTCGTGCCGATGTCGTCGTCCCCATCTATGCAGATGATGAGGGTGCGCTCGATGGACGGCAATCTTGGTCAGCCTAAAATGGGTTGTCGAGGATAAATATTTAGGGGTTTAGTATGGGCGGAATAAAAGGGGGGCGGGTGCGGCTAGATCTCTAGATCCAGCGCTTCCTTCAACCCCTTGTACCTGTTCCTTATGGTGACCTCCGTCACCCCGGCGGCGTCCGCTATCATCTTCTGTGTCCGCTTCTCGTCGCACATGACGCAGGCTATGTAGAGGGCCGCGGCCGCGAGGCCCATGGGGTCCTTCCCCGCGGTGGTCTTGAGCTCGGTGGCCCTGCGCAGGAGGTCCACGGCCGTCTGCTGGGTCTTCTCTCCGACCCCTACCTTTGCGGCGATCTTGGGGACCCTGAGCTGGGCGTCGGGCTTGGGCATCTTTATTTTAAGCTCCCTCAGCATGAGCCTGTAGCACCTGGCTACGTCCTTCTTGTCGATCGGGCTCTGGCCTGATATCTCTCTGAGGGTGCGCGGCGTCTGGGTCATCCTGCACGCCGCGTAGAGGCTGGCGGCCGTTATGGCGTTTATGCTTCTGCCTCGGACGAGGCCCCTGTCCAAGGCCTTGCGGTAGATGACGGCGGACTTCTCCTTGATGCTGGGCGGTATGTGGAGCTTGTCGCTGAGCCTGTCCAGCTCGGCCATGGCCTGGGCGAGGTTCCTGTCCATGCTGCTGTGTACCCTGCTCCTTATCTGCCACTTCCTGAGCCTGAGCATCTGGAGCTTGGTGTCCATGGGTAGCTTTCTGCCGAAGGCGTCTCTTCCGACTCTGCCTATCATGGTGGTGAGTCCCTTGTCGTGGACGGCGAAGCTGAGGGGGACGCCGACCCTGCTTCTGCTGTTTTTCTCGGTGGGGGTGAAGGCTCTCCACTCGGGGCCCGCGTTTACCATGGTGTCCTTCATGACGAGCCCGCAGTCTCCGCAGATCAATTCTCCGGAGTCGGGGTCGTTGACTATGTTGGTGCTTCCGCACTCGGGGCAGACATCCTCGTTGTGGAGGATGCTTCCTTTCGTTCCCATGTTTCACACTCGTTGGGGTTTCCCTTCCCAGAATCCTCCTCTCGGGGGAGATTCAGAAAACTGATCACTGGGGCAATTGCACCCCATTTTTTGTAGTATTTAAGCTTTTCGGTTTCACGGTTTCTTCTGAAGGTTATGCCTTTCTTATTATGGTGGCGGGCGGGGTTTTCTTGTTTGGTAGGGTTTATATCCTGTTTGGCTGGTATCTGTTGTTGCTAGCCCGGTCGTCTAGCGGTCAAGGATAGGGGCCTCTGGAGCCTCTGACGAGAGTTCGAATCTCTCCCGGGCTACTTTTCAATTCTCCCGAGTTACCTAGAGATTACGAACGCTTCCTGAAGAGCTTCACACCATCGAAGTCACAAACATGCTGAAACCCAAGCTCAATAAGATTCATGGCTTCCTCAACCGTTGAGGCAGCCTTACACACGAATTGCTCATCCTCTTCGCTGAAGAGAGCCGCATCCAGCTGAATATATTTTAGAGGATTTTGATTATCCTTGTTCTTTATTCTCGGGCTATTTTTTTCGTTGAGTATTGTTTGAAGCAGCAATGAATGGTATGCAGGACTGATTTAC
>DAOVEE010000283.1 GCA_030669135.1 Candidatus Bathyarchaeota archaeon
CATAATCGCGGGCTACGGCGTCCTCGGCTTGCTGGTCTGGGCAGGGGTGCTCGTCGGGCCGGCGCTGCTGCTAGCCTCAGCGGTGTACCCGGACCGTTAACCCTATTCGATATGCAGCAACTCGTTTTCGCCGGTACCCCCGAAACGTGTGAACCCGTTACTGACTTGCCGTGGATCTTAGTCGTGTGGTTGACGCCGCCTGAACGAAGCGAAGAGGCTTGACAACGCGTAGGAGACGGTGCCGGCGACGATGAGCAGCGCGAAGAGGAGCCCCATGCCGATGCCCACGGCTAGCGCCCCGCCAAGGTCCAGGGGCCCCGGCACGGATAGAGTCACGTAGAGCCTCCCAGTGGCCTGCAGGACGCCGAACAGTACGGGGAGGCCGAGGAGGGAGACGAGAAAAGACGCCCAGTTCCTGTCGATGTACCTGTGTAAGAGGTTGTTAGCATGGTAGCCGGCGAAGACTGGGACGATGATGAAGTGGAGGGGCGTACCCAGAGCGAGGAAGGCGGTGACGGCGGCGAGAGCCGCCTTCTTAGGGCTCTTCTCCCTCACGTAGATGAACGCTCCGGCGGCGAGCCCTGACACGATCCCCAGGGCCACAGCGGGGTTCGCTGCCATGTAACCGGGTTAACTCTCAGCATTTATAGATGTTCGGGGCTACTAGGAAGCGTGACTGAGCAGAGCCTCCACAACCAGCTCAAGGAGTGGTACAAGGGGGAGGGCGCCGCTGTGGAGGCCGCCGTGGACGGCTACGTCGTTGACGTTGTCAGGGACGGGCTGCTCATAGAGGTGCAGACGGGCAACTTCTCCGCGATAAAGGACAAGCTGAGGGACCTGCTGGGGAGCCACAGGGTGCGGCTGGTCCACCCGGTGCCCCGCATCAAATGGATCATTAGGCTGGACGGGGACGGGGCTCAGGTCTCCAGGCGCAGGTCCCCGAAAAGGGGAAGGGTCGAGGAGGTCTTCTATGAGCTCGTCTACATCCCAGAGATCTGTGAGACGCCCGGCTTCGAGCTAGAAGTGGTGTTGGTGGACGCGGAGGAGTACCTCATCGACGACGGAAAAGGCAGCTGGAGGCGGCGACGGTGGAGCATCCACGACAGAAAGCTCGTCGACGTCGTCGAACGCCACATCTTCAAGTGCCCAAAGGACTACCTCGATCTGCTGCCCGAGGGGCTGCCACCGGAGTTCACGGCTCGGCAGCTAGCGAAAACGTCGAGGCTCCGTATCAGGCTAGCCCAGAAGATGGTCTACTGCCTACGGCGGATGAAGGTTCTTGAGGTAAGCGGGAGGAAGGGCAGGTCGAACCTCTACAGGGTCACCCGTTAAGTACGAGCCGCGTCGGCTCCTCCAGCATCCCCCTTCAAGGCGGCTCCTTCGGGTGAGACACGTCACACCTGTTCCAGTCTAATGAGGAGAGGTACGATCTTAGGAAAAAAGGGGTAAAAAGAAAGGGGGTTTAGGCCTTGGTGGCCCAGTGGCCGTGGAGGTTACAGTACTCCCTGGCCTGGAGGACCTTGTCGACGGTCTTGAACACGGCCACGGGCTCCTCGCCGGGCTTCAGGTACTTCCTGAAGACGCCCTTATCCGTGTCCAGGGCTATCCACTCGATCCAGTGCGCGTCCATCATGGGGTGCTGGACGCTGCCCACCTTCACGGTCACGACGCCCTCGCCGGCCTCGATCACCGGGAGATGCTTCTCGTAGCCGCCCTCCTCGGTCCTCTTGGCCTCCATGAGCTTCATGGGCTGGCCGCAGCATACAAGCTGACCCGCGCCCGTGTGGAGCA
>DAOVEE010000230.1 GCA_030669135.1 Candidatus Bathyarchaeota archaeon
CGGCCTGGCCATGACGACGCCGCCCCGGGTGGATGCCTCCCCGACGACGGCCGCGTCCACCCCCTCGACATACCCGTTCTCGCAGAGGTACTTGGTGCCGTAGCGGCCGAAGAACTCCTCGTCTGCCACGGCGTGGATGCGGAGATCTCCCCTGAGCCGTAGGCCGAGGTTGCCCAGGGCCTTGACGGCTACCACGGCTGACGCTATGGCGCCCTTCATGTCGCCGCTGCCCCTGCCATAGATCCTGCCGTCCCTGACCTCGCCGCCGAAGGGGTCCACGGTCCAGTAGTCCAAGTTGCCCACGGGGACTGTGTCGTAGTGGCCGTTCCAGAGCAGGGTCTTCCCGCCTCCTGTGCCTTCCAAGACGCCGAGGGTGTTCACCCGGTCCGGCCTAGACACGACCTGCTCCACGTCGAACCCGAGGGACGCGAGCAGCTCCGAGACGTATTCAGAGACCTCTGTCTCGTCTCCCGGCGGGTTCTCGCTGGGTATGCGGACCATGTCTCGCGTATATTCGACGACGTCGCCGCGGAGCCTGTCAACCTCGTCCATGAGGCGTCTCTCGACGGTCATGGCTCAGCCTCCATCCCGAGGGCGTCGACTATGAACGCCAGCTCGTCCGTGTATTCGTCTATTACCTTCGTGGTGGGCTTCCCCATACCGTGCCCCGCTTTGGTATCGATCCTTATGAGAGCCGGGGGGTCGCTTCTCTGGGCGTGCTGGAGGGCGGCGGCGAACTTGAAGCTGTGCGCCGGGTAGACCCTGTCGTCGTGGTCGGCTGTTGTGACCATGGTGGGCGGATACCTGTTGGGCTTGAGGTTGTGGTAGGGGCTGTAAGCCAAGAGTGCCTTGAACTCTTCGGGGTTCTCGACGGAGCCGTAGTCGCTGGTCCAGCCCCAGCCCACGGTGAACTTCTCGAACCTGAGCATGTCCATGACGCCGACGGCTGGGACCGTGGCGCCGTACAGCTCGGGGCGCTGGTTGAGGCAGGCGCCTACGAGGAGGCCGCCGTTGCTCCTGCCGCTTATGGCGAGCCTCGGCGTGCTCGTGTAGCCCTCGGCTATCAGGTGCTCGGCGGCGGCGATGAAGTCGTCGAATACGTTCTGTTTCCTCAGCTTGATGCCCTGATCGTGCCACTCCTTGCCGTACTCGGCTCCGCCGCGGAGGTTGGCGACGCAGAGGAGGCCGCCCATCTCCATCCAGACAAGGTTGCGGACGTTGAAGAACGGGGTGATGTTTATGTTGAAGCCCCCGTAGCCGTAGAGGTAGCAGTAGTTGTCGGCTTTGGGCTCCAGTCCCTTCTTATGGGTGATGTACATGGGCACCCTGGTGCCGTCTTTGCTCGTGTAGAAGACCTGCTCGGTGACATAGTCGCCTGGGTCGAAGCCAAGCTTGGGATCCTTGTAGATGGTGTTGGTCCTCTCTTTGAGGTCCACGCGGTATATGGAGCCCGGGTGGGTGAAGCTGGCGTAGTGGTAGAACGCCGTGGTGTCGGTTTTCCTGCCGGTGAAGCCGGTGACTGTCCCCATCCCCGGCTGCTCCACCTCCCAGAGCGGCTCCCCCGTCTTGGAGTAGACCGTCACAACGCTGTAGGCGTCGTGGAGGTGGACGGTAAGGAACTGGTCGTTCACCATGCTCACCGTCTCGAGGGCGTCTTTATTCTCAGGTATAACTTCCTTCACCTCGCCGGGTTTCCGTGCGTCTATGGCTACGACCCTGCCCATGGGGGCGTCCAGGTCCGTGAGGAAGTAGAAGACGCCGCCGTCGTTGGCGACAAACCTGCACTTGTAATGGAATCCCTTCACCAGCTCAACTACGCCGCCGTCCCCCGTCAAGTCCTTGTAGAAGACCTGGTTCTCTGGGTAGGTGCCCCGGGTCACGGTTATTACTAGGTAGCCGCCGTCCTCCGTGACCTGTCCGTGGAACCTCCACTCCTTCTCGTCGTCCCGCTTGTAGACGAGGTCGTCCACGCTCTGGGGGTCGCCGAACCTGTGATAGTAGAGCTTCTGGTAGTAGTTAGCCTCCTTGAGCGCCTCGCCCCGGGGCTCGTCGAACCTGCTGTAGAAGAAGCCCTTGTTGTCGTGGGTCCAGGCCGCGGCCGTGAACTTGGTCCACATAAGGTGGTCCCCCATGTCCTCGCCGGTATCGACCACCCTGATCCTCCACTCCTGCCAGTCCGAGCCCGCAGTGCTGACGCCATAAGCAAGCAGCCTCCCGTCCTCGCTCACGTCGTAACCCGTAAGGGCGACCGTCCCGTCCTCGCTGAGCTTGTTGGGGTCGAGGAGCTCCCTGGGCTCCCCGTCGGGGTCTTCCATCCATAGGAGCACCGGCTGGTTCCTGAGGCCGTCGTTGTACGTGTAGAAGTACCTTTCTCCCCGCCTGAATGGGATGCCGTACTTTTCGAAGTCCCAGAGCTCGGTCATCCTCTCCTTGATTCGCTCCCGAGTAGGTATCTTCTCCAGGTAGCCGAAGGTGACCCTGTTCTGGGCGTCTATCCAGGCCCTGGTCTCCTCGCTGTCTATGTCCTCAAGCCACCTGTAGGAGTCGGGCACTTCGACGCCGTGGATCACGTCAACGTGGCCCATCCTCCGGCTCGGAGGA
>DAOVEE010000266.1 GCA_030669135.1 Candidatus Bathyarchaeota archaeon
GCCAGCTCTCGCAGGGGCTTAGTGCCCACCGGGTTCCGAAGCCTATCGGCGACCTCCTCCATGGTGAGCCTCGGCGCGTCATGGCCGTTCATCCTCTGCTCATGTACCTTCCAGCCGTCTGGGAACCCCAGCTTCTCCGGCTCCCAGCCGTAGAACTCCCACGCCGGGACCTTAACATACTGCATGGTAGTTGATGGGCTCTACTCGTCTAAAAAACTCGTTATAGCAAGTGGGTTGATACAAAAAAGGTGAGGACTACTCCTCGATGATCTCGACGTTGGCCCTGGGCACCATGACCACCTCGCCGTTCTCCAGCTCGATGTTCACTACGCGCACCTTGCTCTCAGACTCAAGCTGCTGCAGCTCCACCAGGAGGCTGTGCACCTTGCCGATGGCGCCGAAATAGGGCTGACGGATGATCCTGATGGGGGTCCCTGGCACCATCCCTTGGGATAGGGCCTCGGACTCTCCTTCCACGCGCTCCTCGTGCGGGATGATTATCTCCGGCCTCAGGACTCCTGCCCTGATCTGGGTGGTGCCGTTGATGCTGGCCCTGAACCCCTCGAACTCCTTGAGGAGGTCGAAGGTGCGCTGGTTCATGGTCATCTTTCCGAATCCCTCCGTGATTATGAGGGTTATGCCCAACTCCTCCTGGCCGGTGATGGCTACGCCGATCTCCTCTCCCGTGAACGTCGTCAGCTCGTCGTGCCTGATGCCGCCGCTGACGATGGCGGAGACGCCGACCTCGGCGGCCTTGCTCAACGCGTCCAGCGTGACCAGGCTTCCGCCGATGAGGATCTTGCCCTCGTGCTCGGGCTTGATCATGTCGGCGTCCACCACCTGGGTGTTGTCCTCGACAATGACACGGATATCCCCGTGGGTCTCACCGCCGATGCCGAAGATCCCCTGGATGAAAGCAGCGTTGGTCTCGATGACGGCGCCCTCCCGGGGCATGACTTCTACGACGGTTCCTTGGATGTAGGCATCCACCTCCACCGGTATGGGCGCCCCCCTGAGAATGACCTGCCCCGTGATCTCGCTGATGCTCTCCACGGTGCCGTCTATGGGTGACTCGACTCTTTTCTTGATGAGCCCGAAGAGGGCGCTGTAAAAGGCCATCTGCTCACCTTTTTCGACTGTGTCTCCCACCACCTTGTTCATGAACCGAGGGATGTCCTCAGGCTCTAAGCCCAGCAGCATGGCCACCTTGACGATCTCAGGGTCTCCGCGGATCTCCGTCCGGGCGACGATTTCGTCGTAGCTCACCTTGTCGCCTACCTTGGGGAAGACCTCTCCCAGAATGGGTAGCCGCCTCAGTTTGTCGACCTTCATCGTCTTCTTGACCTTGAGGCCCGGCGTGTAGGCGTGGGCCTCTTCGGCCTCCTTCTCTTCTCTGCTCGTCTTCTTCTCTGTCGCTGCGTCTGTCATCTTAGATCAACGCCTCCAGCTTGCTCTCGTCGTATAGATCCATCGCCTTGAACCACTTCAGCAGAAGCTCTTTGCGCTGGTTCTCCTCCTCCGGCAAGTAGATGGGCCTGCCACGGGCGTCGAGCATCACGCCAGCGACGCCGCCGCTCACGGTGGCCTCGAACTCTTTGCCAGGCCCCGCGCCAATGTCGTAGTCTTTCGCCGGGGTGATTAAGGCTTTAGCCTCCTCGAACTCGGTAAGCTTCACCAGCTTGATGTCTCCTAAGCTGAGTTCCTCCTTGACTTCCTCGCCGTTGGGCATCTCCAGCTCCACCGTCATGACGTGCTCGCCCAGCTTGCCGGTGCCGGCGGTTGCGATGTTCGTACCAAGCCTCACGAGGCAGTCCTTGTCGAAGATGTTCCACGCCGCGTCGCGGTAGACGGTGCTCAACACACCCAGGTGGGGCATCATGAACACACTGTCCTGGAACATCCTCGTGATGCCCTCGGGCTGCCAGGCGTCCGTCAGTATGTACATCGACTGGATGCGTCTCGGGGCGTGGCTCAGCAACCCTCCAGTGCCAGCGAGGATATCGATGTTCATCATCTCGACGTAGGTCTCCGCCACGGCCTGGTCGAACATGTCGCTGATGGTCCTCTCAATCTGTATGCCCTTGAGGCGGGTTGCGATGGTCCTGTGGTGCTGCAGTCCCA